>JAESSK010000013.1 GCA_016764155.1 Rhizobiaceae bacterium | reverse complement strand
GAACTTGGCACAAGAACAATTTTTAATCTGTTAGGCCCCACGTTCAATCCGGCCGGTGCGAAACGCCAATTGCTTGGGGCTTTCTCGCCCAAATGGCTGACGAATATTTCCACAGTTTTGCGTGAACTGGGTTCAGAAAATCTATGGGTTGTCCACGGTCAGGGCTTTGATGAAATCACCATCACCGGAAGCACTTATGTCAGCGAATTGGCAGATGGCCAAATCAAAAACTTTGAAGTGAAGCCGGAAGATTTTGGTCTTTCAGTGCAAGCAGAAGAAGACATCGTTGGCGGCGAACCTGAATATAACGCCAAAGCGCTTCGCCGGGTACTAGAAGGCGAAGTAAGCGCCTACCACGACATGGTGCTAATGAACGCTGCGGCTTCCTTGTTGGTAGCAGATAAGGTTTCCAACCTAAAAGATGGCGTGGCCATGGCGAGAGAATCAATCACCAGTGGCGATGCCATCACCTGCCTTGATAAATTGGTAGCTATCTCCAATCAGGGCGTTGCCTAATATGGCTGATATTCTCAAGAAAATTGAAGCTTATAAACGTCAAGAAATTGCAGCAGCAAAACTCATCCTGTCTGAAGATGATTTGAAGGCAAAGCTTGGCGATGTCGAAGCTCCACGCGGGTTTATCAAAGCCATTCAATCAAAAATTGCAGACGGCGAATACGGCCTAATTGCCGAGATTAAAAAAGCCAGCCCGTCCAAAGGTTTGATTCGCGAAGACTTCCACCCTGCCAATTTGGCCAAAGCCTACGAACAGGGCGGTGCGGCTTGCTTATCGGTATTAACAGACGCACCAAGCTTTCAAGGCGCTCCGGAATTTCTGGTCGAAGCACGCGCCAACACAAATCTTCCATGCCTGCGCAAAGATTTCCTCTACGAACCTTATCAGGTCTACGAGGCAAGAGCCTGGGGTGCCGATTGCATATTGATCATCATGGCCAGCCTGATCGACGACGACGCCAAAGCACTGGAAGAGACGGCTTTCGAACTGGGTATGGATGTATTAGTGGAAGTGCACGACGAGGATGAACTCGAACGTGCCCTCACCCATCTGAAATCTCCAATGTTGGGCATCAACAATCGCAACTTAAAAACCTTCGAAACCGACCTCGCAACCAGTGAACGCTTGGCGAAGCTCGTCCCCGATGACAAATTATTGGTCGGCGAAAGTGGCATGTTCACCCCTGCTGATCTGGCCCGTATGACCCAAAGCGGCATAAGAGCCTTCCTGATAGGCGAAAGTCTTATGCGACAGGCAGATGTGGCTGCAGCCACAGAAAACCTTCTGGCGAACCCTGTAAAGGCCGCTTAATGACCAAGCTCAGCCATATCGATGCCAAAGGCGAAGCCCATATGGTAGATGTGGGCGCAAAGGACATTACCAACTGCGAAGCTGTCGTTACCGGCAGCATCTCCATGTTGCCCGAAACGCTGGCCATGATCCTCGAAGGCAACGCCAAAAAGGGCGACGTGCTCGGCACCGCTAGAATAGCCGGCATCATGGCCGCCAAGAAAACCTCCGAGCTAATCCCGCTCTGCCATCCACTTGCCCTCACCAAGGTGACGGTGGATATAGAGCCGGACGAAACCCTTCCCGGTTTTCAAATCCGTGCCACCGCCAAGGTTAACGGTCAGACCGGCGTAGAAATGGAAGCCCTTACCGCTTGCAGCATCACCTGCATGACCATCTACGATATGGCCAAGGCGGTTGATCGCGGCATGGTGATTTCGGATATCAAACTGATTGAGAAATCAGGCGGCAAATCAGGAACATGGAAAGTTGGTGGCTAACATGCCCCATCCAGATTTTCGTGATGATCTTGTGCCAGCCGATGAAGCCTTGGCGATGGTGCTTTCAAATGCCGTACCCGCTGCCACTGAGTCCCTCACCCTCAAAGACGCAGCCAACCGAGTTCTTGCAGAGGATTTAGTTTCCCGGCGCACTCAACCTCCTTTTGATGCATCCGCGATGGATGGTTATGCCGTTCGCGCCGCAGATCTAACATCAATGCCCGTCACGTTGAATGTCATAGGCGAATCAGCCGCCGGTCATCCTTTTGATGGCACAGTTTCAACTGGAGAAGCTGCACGCATATTTACCGGCGCTATTGTTCCGGGTGGTGCTGACACCATCATCATTCAGGAAAATACCACAGCGGAACCAGGCAAGGTCACCGTCCTTACCGGTGCACCAGAAGGTAAATTCATCCGCCGCGCCGGAATGGATTTTGCCACCGGCGACCAATTATTGAAAAAAGGTGATGTTCTCGATGCCCCCCGGCTCTCATTGGCGGCATCAATGAACTATCCAAGCGTCAAGGTATACCGCAAACCGCTCGTTGCCCTGCTCACAACTGGCGACGAACTGGTATTACCGGGCAATGAATTAAAACCCGGCCAGATNATCGCCTCTAATGTTTATGGNNTAATCGCATTGGTGCAGGAAAATGGCGGCNAAGTGCTGGATCTNGGCATCATCACAGATACGATGGANGCACTTCAAACGGCNATCGAATCAGCCCTTGATNANGGTGCNGATATCATCGTCACCACAGGTGGCGCATCAGTGGGCGACCATGATCTTGTNAAACCCGCCATGGAACAAGCTGGTTTCCAATTCGAGTTCCATAAGCTCGCCATGCGACCGGGAAAACCGTTATTATTNGCCAAACGNAANTCTGATGGCCATANCTGNCGCCTTGTCGGANTGGCNGGNAACCCGGTTTCAAGNTTGGTCGCCGGNCCGGTCTTTCTGCGCCCCCTCATTCGCTCNCTGGCAGGCTTTCCGCTCGATACGATCNAACCCATATCNGCAAAGCTAGCAACCGAGCTTCCAGAAAACGACGAACGCATGGAATTCATGCGTGCCATGGCCAAGGTAAGCAATGATGGCTCGATCATGGTTACCCCGTTTTCAAGGCAAGACAGCGCCATGCTGGCCAACCTAGCCGCTGCCAATTGCCTGCTCATTCGTCCTATCCGGGCGGCCGCAGCAAAGCCCGGCGATCCCTGCCAAATCGTGCCATTGCGCGCCATATAAAATCTTAATCAGATATTCAGACTTGCGGAACATTACTAGAACATGTAAAGATGTTCGTGATTTGTTTCGCACAATTCTCAGGCTTTGATGCCTGTTTGTTCCTGCGCAAAACTGAAAAGAGACCGCAATGTTGACCAGAAAACAACAAAACCTTTTGATCTTCATCCATGAAAAACTGCAGGAAGAAGGCATTCCGCCCTCTTTTGACGAGATGAAAGACGCGTTGGAACTGAAATCCAAATCGGGTATTCACCGATTGATCACGGCACTGGAAGAGCGCGGCTTTATCCGCCGCTTACCAAACCGCGCCCGCGCACTGGAAGTGTTGAAACTGCCGGATGCTTATCTGGCAGGGCGTACGACAGGCGTCACGTCCACAGCGTCAAATGTCGCAGAGATTGCAAATAAAAGCAGCAATGTTCACCAATTCCCCGGCACCAAACAAAATGCGCCACCATCTTCAAGCCCAATGGCTTCTAGCAATGTACCCGCAGCCAGCGATGATGAAGCCTTTGGCTTTTCGATTCCTGTCATGGGGCGCATCGCAGCAGGCGTGCCAATCGCTGCCATTCAAGATAATACCCATAACATCACGGTCCCACCCGACATGATTGGCAGTGGCGATTATTTCGCATTGGAAGTTCAGGGCGAATCGATGATTGAAGCCGGTATCTTTGATGGCGACACAGTGATTATCCGCGAAACCCCATCAGCAATTGCCGGAGACATCGTAGTTGCGCTGATCGATGACGAAGAAGCTACGTTGAAAACCTTCCGACGCGAAGGAAATTCAATCGCCTTAGAAGCGGCTAACCCGGCATTCGAAACCCGTATCCTTGGACCTGAACGTGTAAAAGTACAGGGCAAGCTCGTCGGCCTGATACGCCGCTATCACTAAATGACATTCGGGCGGGGTTAGGGTTTTTCCCGTACCCGCCTATTCCATGGTCTGGACATATCAGGCAGTGCCCGCTCAATTCGATAACGTTTTGAAGCGGCTTCATTCTCTGCAAAGTAAATTGTGTGGGTGCCATATTGTTCAAAGTCATGGCGCTTTAGAATCAGTGCGGGTGTTTTTGTCCGACAATTAACCCACCAAAGCCGCGGTGCGATTAAAATATCGGCGTTCTCGCAGGCTGGTTTCAACAATGCAGGCTTATAGATCACATAAAGCTTCGCGCCATTATTTAGTATTTTGATGCATTGATCCTTATTACAATCAGGGTTCTTCGGCACCTCTTTGCTATCTACAAATATCGGCCATGCCTTCTTCCATATATCGGTGATGAATTTATTGCGTCTTGGATAAAGTAATTCGAGACCGCCCTCATCATTCTTCACAGCAACCGCCCTACCCGTTTCAGCAATAATGACATTGGGAGCCGGCGGAGCATTGGAGAGAAAGGGAAGCGGCACAAGGAAAACCAACCCGAATAACCTCAATCTCGTTTTCAATAGGGTCAGCGTCAATAGTGAAGCGACCCCCAGAGCCAGAAATCCCACGGGCAATATTCCGGTAACACCGGGTGCACCAAAGCTGTTTATCCAGTCCGATACATTGATTACCCAGTTAATCGCAATGCCAAGCGGCGTTAATACAAGCCCCTCCAGCCCATAAGGCATGAGCAAAATTGAAAACAGTGCCAGCGGCATTACCGCTAGAGAGACAATCGGCAGCGCACCAAGATTTGCAAACAAGCCCAGTGGCGCGACCTGATGAAAATGATAGGCCGCAAATAAAGCCGTCGCACCCCCGGCAATCAAGCTGGAGAAACCCAGTCCTGCAACATAACTCCCAAATGATTTAATCAAAGACATGGTCTTCGAGCTGGCGGTATATCCTTTTGTCCGCCTTTCACGCCATTTGCGCAGCGCCTCGTAAGACGCCACCAATGCCGCCACCGCAGCAAACGACATTTGAAATCCGGGCGAAAGAAGGCTTTCTGGCGCGATGATCAGAATAATCAACGCAGCAATTGCCACACTTCGCATGGTGATTGCTCGCCGGTCCATCAAGGTAGATAGCAACATCACGCTGATCATGATCCACGCCCGTTGCGTCGCTATACCCGCACCTGAAATTGTCAGATAGGAAGAAGCTGCGACAAACCCTGCAAAGGCTGCCCATTTATGCACCGGGTACCGCAATACGAGTGTAGGAAACAGCGCCAGGATTGCNCGTACCAACCAGACAATCGTCAGCGTTACTAATGCCATATGTAATCCGGATATCGCCAAAATATGTGCCAGACCAGATTTGCGTAAACTCTCCTGTGTCGCNTTATCGAGCCCNGAACGGTTGCCGGTAATCAGCGCAATGGCAATATCTCCTTCTTCGCCNGGCANAGCACGATGCAATCGAGTTTCAATAGCGCTACGTACCCGATTTATCCGGATAGAAACNTGATCGNTNAAATNCAANTNTATGTCGGTATCNGCAAGCTTCGGCTTACCCATGAAAAANCCTGTTCCGCCAATNCCTTTAAACCAGGCATAAAACGAAAAATCATANCCACCTGGATANGCCGGGCCGGAAAATGGATAAATTCTNGCAAGCCCTGAAATCACCTGACCGGGAAAAATTGGTTCNTGTTTTGAAGCAGCAGATAATCGAATTTTCCGTGGCAGGTTTATATTCTCAATCTCTTCGGCCTCNATCGGCCGGATTAAATATCGNGGCGCNCCNCGAGCGTTTTTAGTNACCGATAAAACCACGCCAGATAGTNTNGTGGTGGTCTGACGTTCNATAATCGGTGTAGCGACCAAATCGGTTCGAATTTTNCCCGCAGCCATGCCGGAAAANACCAATGCCAAAATCATTAAAATATAAAAGCCGCGACCATGAAATACCCGCCGCCAAGCAAACACNGAAAACAAAACGGCACTCGCAATCAATGACCATAACATCGGTTCGCTATATGCTTTAAAATAGGAGAAACACCCGATCGCGAAGAATACAGGGAGGAGGTTAAATGGCGTGCGCTGATCGCCTTCCCTAAGCACTAGATTGTGCAGGCTCTCCACCATGTTGAGATAAAAATGAGAAATCCAGTATTTATACGCTGCAAGCCTTTTCGGCTGTTGTAGCAGTAAACGACCAGCACTATTTTCTAACAGAGAAGGCAATGGCAATTTGGAGTGCAATTGTTCCCTTGGTAAGAAGGCTTGCCGCGCAGCCCCTTCCTCCCCAGTCCCGGCGTCTTCGTTTTCCTCGCCCAATTGCCTGGCCCCTTGCCTCTTGAGAGGGGTATGCTACATCAACATTCAGAATTTAACCAATCCCTTTGATTGATCAAATCAAAGGCCCGAACAGGCCACCCAAATATGAACGATAAAGTCGTCACCCGATTTGCCCCTTCCCCCACCGGTTTTTTACACATTGGTGGCGCCAGAACCGCCCTTTTNAANTGGTTATACGCAAAAGCCAATGGCGGAAAAATGCTGCTTCGGATCGAAGATACCGATCGCGCTCGTTCAACAGATGAAGCGGTCGAAGCCATCAAGGACGGCCTCACATGGCTTGGTCTGGACTGGGACGGCGAAGCGATTTCACAGTTTGCGGGTGCCGAACGTCATAAAGAAGTCGCGGAACAAATGGTGGCAGATGGCAAAGCCTATTATTGCTACACGACTCAAGAAGAATTGACAGAGATGCGCGAAAAAGCCCGCGCAGAAAAACGTTCCCCCCGTTATGATGGGCGTTGGCGCGACCGCGATCCTGCTGAGGCCCCTGAGGGTGTAAATGGCGTCATCCGTCTAAAAGCCCCGCTCGATGGTGAAACAATTGTCTTCGNCAAGGTGCAGGGCGAGGTGCGTTTTCCAAACAAGGATCTCGATGATTTGGTATNGCTACGCTCTGATGGCACCCCAACCTATATGTTGGCAGTGGTCGTCGATGACCATGACATGGGCGTCACCCACATCATTCGCGGCGATGATCATTTGACCAATGCTGCCAGACAGACGTTGATTTTCAAAGCCCTCGGCTGGGATATTCCAATCATGGCGCATGTGCCATTGATCCATGGTCCAGATGGCGCAAAACTGTCAAAACGCCACGGTGCCGTCGGCGCAGAAGCCTATCGTGCCATGGGCTATTTGCCTGAAGCCATGCGCAATTATCTTGTGCGTCTTGGTTGGGCCCANGGNGATGATGAAATCATTCCAACCGATGAATTGATTAAAATATTCGGATTTGACGGCATGGGAAAAGCTGCCGCACGGTTTGATTTCAAGAAACTGGAAAACCTCAACGGCCATNATATCCGTGCAGCAGACGATGATTATCTGTTGTCACAACTGGAAACAGTGGCCCCGGAAATTGAAAGTGGTGCAGATATTGCTGCCGGTTTGAGCGAGCAACAGCGTGCCCAAATCATGACCGCCATGCCGTTTTTGAAGGAACGCGCAAAAACTCTGATTGAACTGGCCGAAGGCACTAAATTTATTACCGCATCAAGACCTTTGAACATTAACGAAAAAGCTTCAAACATTCTTGAAAGCGGCGGTGCAGAAATCATCGGACAATTATTGCCAAACCTATCGGCACTTAACGATTGGAACGAAGAAGCAATCGAATCCACCATTCGCGATTTTTCAGAACAAGTAGAATTGAAACTGGGAAAAGTAGCTCAACCCTTGCGCGCTGCACTTACCGGAACCAACGTCTCACCAGGCGTGTTTGACGTGATGGTAATCTTGGGAAAAGACGAGTGCCTTGGCCGTTTGAGCGATCAAGCTAAATAGATTTTCAGTGTTTGATGACACTCAACCCACCAACGAAATTTTGGTGGGCTGGGCATAACTATTGTCTGACTTGTTTCAGTTCCCCAAATCAGGTAGCAAGGGCATATAAATTTTGCATTGCAGCATTTTTAGTAATTGCAAGGAACACTTTGAAAATGGGAACTATTTTTCCGTTAAGTAGAGTGTTTCAAAGACCGTTGATGAAATTGGAAGGAACATATCATGGCAGACGATAAAGCAACATTGACCATTGGCAACGAAAACTGGGATTTCCCAATACGCCAAGGTGAGCTTGGACCTGATGTCATAGATATCGGAACTCTTTACGCCAAAACCGGACGCTTCACGCTTGATCCCGGTTTCACCTCAACAGCCTCTTGCGATAGCGACATCACCTTTATCGATGGTGATGAAGGTACATTGCTGCACCGTGGCTATCCTATCGACCAATTAGCCGAAAACGGCGACTTTCTGGAAACCTGCTATTTGCTGCTCTATGGCGAATTACCAACAGCATCGCAAAAAGCAGATTTTGATAGCCGCGTGACAAACCACACCATGTTGCATGAACAAATGCACCGTCTATATGCCGGTTTCCGCCGCGATGCCCACCCAATGGCCATCATGTGTGGCGTGGTTGGCGCGCTTTCCGCTTTTTATCATGATTCGACAGATATTTCCGACCCACATCAACGCATGGTCGCATCATTCCGTATGATCGCAAAAATGCCGACCATTGCCGCCATGGCCTATAAATATCACATCGGACAACCGTTTGTTTATCCGCGCAATGATCTGGATTATTCAACCAATTTCCTAAGCATGTGTTTCTCGGTTCCATGTGAAGATTATAAAGCCAATCCAATCCTTTCCAGAGCCATGGACCGCATTTTCATTCTGCACGCAGATCATGAGCAAAACGCGTCCACCTCAACCGTGCGTCTTGCCGGTTCATCTGGCGCAAACCCGTTTGCCTGCATCGCCGCTGGCATTGCATGCTTGTGGGGCCCAGCCCATGGCGGCGCAAATGAAGCCGCCCTCAAAATGCTGGCAGAGATTGGAACTGTAGACCGCATTCCAGAATTCATCGCTCGCGCAAAAGACAAGAGCGATCCATTCCGTCTAATGGGCTTTGGTCACCGAGTGTATAAAAACCACGATCCACGTGCAGTCATCATGCAGAAAACTTGCCATGAAGTGTTGAATGAACTTGGCATCAAAGATGATCCACTGCTGGAAGTTGCAATGGAATTGGAGCATATTGCACTGACCGATGAGTATTTCATCGAGAAGAAACTCTATCCGAACATCGATTTTTATTCCGGCATCACCCTAAAAGCGCTTGGCTTCCCGACCTCTATGTTCACCGTGCTGTTTGCAGTGGCAAGAACTGTTGGCTGGATTGCCCAGTGGAAAGAAATGATCGAAGATCCAAATCAGCGTATCGGTCGTCCGCGCCAGCTTTATACCGGCCCGGCAAAACGCGAATACAATCCAATTTCCGAGCGCTAAGGCGCTCTAGGATNTNGNNACTTCAAGAATTTTCCGGGCCGCAATCAGGCCCGGACGCTCTGATTGCTGCATGTTTTTTGCAACAACATCAAACCCATCAAGTTGAGCTGTGCGGGTTGGACTTTTCACCAACAATTGTTCTATTTGCCGTGAAATCAAATTTGGGTTTGCAAATTCATTAAATTGTTCCGGCACGACCACCCTATCCGCAATCAGATTGGGCAGGGATGCTGTCCACGCATACATGAATTTGCGTGCAACCATCATCACAGCATCAAGCTTATAAATTGAGATCATCGGCACTTTATAAAGCGCCAGTTCCAGCGTCACGGTACCCGATGCTGCAATCGCTACATCAGCTTGTGAAAAAGCCATGTCCCGCGCTTCATCGCCGCTAATGATTTCTGGTTTTATCGGCCATTCAGCCACATTTGCCCTGATTTCTTCCACAAGGTGATCCACCGCCGGAAGTACAGCTTCGAACGTATTTCCGCGTTCCTTCAACATTGATAGCGTGTCTCTTATCACCGGTAATAAACGGGATATTTCAGATTTTCGCGACCCCGGCAAAACAAGCAACTTGGCTGGGGATTTTGGCGTAATATTGTTACGTTTGGCATTCTCTGAAATCAGGCGCATCAGCGGATGGCCAATATAGGTGGTATCGGGCCCTTTTAGTTTTTTCATCACCTCAGGTTCAAACGGCAAAATGGCCAATACGTGATCTATGAAAACACGCATTTTAGGCGCCCTTCCAGGCCGCCAGCCCCAAACAGAAGGACAGATATATTTAACGACCGGAATATCTGCAGCTCTCTTGCGAACACGTTTTGCAACCGCATAGCCAAAATCGGGGCTATCGATCAATAATATGACATCGGGGCGTTTATCCAGAATATCATCAACAGTCTGCCTCACCCGCTTGATGATGGTGGGCAGTCTTCCGATCACGCCGGAAATTCCAATGACCGACAAATCCGTCACGTCGAAAAGACTGTTCAGACCGCGCTTTTGTAACTTTTCACCACCCAGACCGAGAGGCTCAATTGGAACCTTCAATTCGTCAAATGCATCTAGCAAATCAATGGCAAGATTTTCACCAGAGGGTTCCCCCATCACAAAATATATTTTAAGCGGTGACGACGTCTTTGAAGGTTTAGCCATCTTCAACCTCCATTCCGTAAATGAATAATTTTTCCGCCTTCGCCCGCGCTAAAGTTTCGTCACGGTCCAATATCAATGTACAACCCGCTTCAAGAGCAACACCAAAGAGCCCCGCACGTTTTAAATTGTTGATGGTTTCAGGGCCTATTGAAGGTAGATCCGCACGCATATCCTGCCCCGGTTTCATAGTTTTNACCAGAACNCCNAGCTTTCCCTGCAACGGCATNTGNCCNGTCTTCCNCAANTCNGCAACCCGNGCGATCATCGCNTCGGTTCCCTCNGCACCTTCAAGAGCNACGANACGGCCCGCTTCNACGATTACCGCCTGCCCGGCATCAAGACTGCCCAGNTTTTTGCAGGCATCAAANCCCAATTGGATNTTTTCCANCATTTTNTTGCCCGGCTTTCTGCCNACCACATTGGATTTTTCACANAGCAATTGAGGTGCGATCTCGTGGGCGCCAACCATGGTGATATTCTCTGATTCAAAAATATCAATCACCCCCGACAGCAAAGTGTTATCNCCGGAAGCCATTAAGGAAAGAATTTTAGGNAGTAATTTTACNGTCAACCAATCGAGTTTCAGACTGGCAAAATCNGGGCGAATTTTAATGCCACCGGCAAACACCACATGATCNATNTTTCGCTCATGCAATATCTCGAANAGTTTGCCAATTTGGCCAAACCCCAGATATATGTGTTCAAATTTNTCCACCTCAGCGGAAGCNACATCCCGTATGCCGACNACAAGAGGTTCTATNCCCGCNTCAATCGAGCCTTTTGCCAACTCAATCGGCAAACTCCCGGAGCCTGCAATAATTGCAACTTTTTGAAAGGAGTTTGATGTCCCCATGAAATTTCTAGCTTTTAGGCATGCAAAGTGAACGTTCAGCACTTTGCCTGACAAAATCNGATATCTGTTTTACAATCGGATCGCCAGCAACTTCAGGGGTCAACAGATCAATCGCTTCCAGCACAGACTTATCAGACGAAAACAACGTTTTGAAAGCACTTCTGGCATTGTGAATGCTGTGACGGTCAATACCGGAACGCTTCATACCGATCAAATTCAACCCACCCAGATATGCTCTGTTTCCCAGAGCAATACCAAAGGGAATAACATCATTCTCGATCGCCGCCATGCCACCAATAAATGCATTATTACCAATCCGACAGAACTGGTGAACACCAGCACCACCACCCAAAATGACGTGGGAACCAATTTTGCAATGCCCAGCCACCAATGCGCCATTTGAAAAGATGACGCTATCGCCGATGATGCAATCATGCGCCACATGGGAGTTTGCCAGGAAAACACATTTATCGCCGATTACAGTTTTATTATCATCACCTGCCGTCCCCGGATTAAGTGTNACACCCTCGCGAATGATACAATCATCCCCAATTGTCAGGGTAGACGCCTCACCATCATATTTCAAATCTTGTGGCTCATGNCCAATAGACGCAAAGGGGAAGAGTTTTGCACGAGCGCCAATTTCGGTNTGGCCAGCAANAACAACATGCGTATGCANNAGAGCACCATCACCAAGCTTTACGTTGGGCCCAATNTGGCAGAACGCACCAATNGTGACACCGTCACCAATGACAGCGCCATCTTCAATAATAGCAGAGGAATGAATATTGGAACTCATTAAGAATTTTCTTCCGGTGTTACCATCATTGCAGTGATCACGGCTTCCGCAACCTTCTCGCCTTCCACATAGGCGGTGCATTGATATTTAAAAATATTTCGGCGNTGTTTNATNTTTTCCACATGAAGCTTCAACACNTCGCCNGGCCCAACCATCTTGCGAAATTTGGCACCATCAATGCTCATGAAGTAAACAAGCTTTCCTTCTCCATCTTCAGCNGCTTTCGCACAAATTGCACCAGCNGTCTGCGCCATCGCTTCNACAATCAGNACNCCNGGCATAATTGGAGAATTGGGAAAATGCCCATTGAAAAACTCTTCATTAATCGTGACATTTTTAATGCCGATGCCACTCACATCGCCATTAACATCAATCACCTTATCCAGCAGGAGGAATGGATATCTGTGCGGCANTAGCCGAAACAATTCCATAACATTAATTTGTTCCAATTGCTTATCTTCGCTCATCTAATCAATCCGCTTTTTTGCTGTTATTTTTGGCCGCACGTCGTTTTTGAGCNGCCTCTCTCATCCATATTTTAGCAGATACTGCCGGGTATCCCATNACTTTTTCACCAGCNGGAATATTATTAAATACGCCAGATCCACCACCAATCTGTGCACCCNTNCCNATNGTCAAATGCCCGACAATGCCTGCTTGTGCGGCAACCACCACATAATCTTCCAGTATCACGCTCCCGGCCATGCCACACATGCCAATCAAAAGGCAATGGCGTCCTATCACGCAATTATGGGCGATATGGACCANATTATCCATTTTCGTACCTTCGCCAATAATTGTATCCGAGTTAGCACCGCGATCNATGGCGCAATTNGCNCCAATNTCCACGTTGTCTTGAATGATAACGCGGCCAATTTGCGGAATTTTCTTGTGCCCGCCNGGGCCCATGGCAAATCCGAACCCATCCTGGCCAATTTGAGTNCCATTATGGATGATAACATTATCACCCAACAGAGCACACGATACTGAAGCATTCGTCCCAATGGTACAATTTCTACCAATTTGCACGCCACGACCAACAACAGCGCCGGCAAGAATGTGACTTCCCTGCCCGATTGAAGCTCCGGCCCCAATGACAGCATTTGCTTCAACAATCACGTCTTTTTCAAGANGTGCTGTGTCGTCCACATAGGCTTTGGGTGAAATTCCTGTCTCACTGGTCACCGGTAACGGACGCATCGCTGTTGGATACATCAGAGCAAGCACCTTGCCGTAAGCTTCATAGGGCTTGGGATGGATTAAGGCAGCAGCGCTTGCTGGCACCCTATCCAGATATTTCTCACTGCAAATCACCGCACTGGCGTTTGTATCAGCCAATCCATCAACAAATTTGGGATTATCCAGAAATGTGATGCTTCCCGGTCCAGCAATGGTGATAGGTGCAGCAGTTTGAATGAGAATATTTGCAGCGGATGCATCNGCATCACGCGCAAGAACAGCACCTGTTTGCTCGCAGATATCTGAAACTTTAATCTCTACAGAATGGAAAAATGATGCGCCTGTCATTTAATACGCCCAACTGGTTCACACCATTATAATCAGGTCAACAAGGCATCAACCGATCCAAAAACTTCTAAAATTTGGANCTGATACCAAAGCTGAATTCGCGCGTTTTGTCCCAATCCTTCTTAAGCACAGGGAATGCATAATCAAACCGCAACGGTCCAAACGGNGANGCCCAAATGATACTTGCTCCAACTGATGCACGAATAGAACTGTCATCCAATTGCTCAAGCTGCAAAGCGGTAAGTGTTGTACCGTTATTTGCAACAAATCCCCTACTTGCGNNGTCCANGCCAAAGACCGAACCAGCATCAGCGAAAAACGCNCCACGGAACCCAGNAGANTCAGCAATGAAAGGAAGNGGGAACTGAAGCTCGGCAGTAGCATTATAATAATTCTGGCCACCCAANGCATCACCTGTCAGCGGATCTCTTGGACCAATCCCAGCACCTTTAAAGCCACGAATAGACTTCGAATTGGTATAGAAATTATCCTGAGTACGATAACGGCTACCAAAATCAGCAACATTACCAGCACGAATACGTCCAAACGCGACAAGATCCAGCTCATCTGAGAGCTCCGAATAGGCCGCCAGCGTCACTTCACTACGCACATACTCCGCATCGCCACCTGCCCCATAAATAGTCTGGGTCNCATTGGCATACATGCCATTTCTAGGAGCNTTTTGATTGTCGAAGCTNTTGTAAGATAGAGAATAACCGAAACCAGAAGCCAACCATTGGCCATTATTCACTCTCAAAGCATTGGTCAATGCGTTGGATAATTCCTCAGGACTGTTACCCTGAATGCCATCAGCGTTACCGCCGCCCAGCGAATCTATTCTAGACGCGGAAGCATTAATTTCACTATCATTGATAGTGTAGAACCCTTGNANATTTATNTCTTCGGTCAACGGAACACCAAGAAAGAACTTNCCGGATGTGGATGTTGANGAGTATTCCCGCTGNTCTGTNGAATCNGACGTAATCACATCGGCACTAATTCCTGCAGACATTCTATAACCGAGGAAAAANGGCTCAATAAACGTAAATCCATAATTTTGATCGTCNGCNCCCACGCCGGCTTTCAAACGAATGAATTGACCACGACCCAAAAAGTTCTTCTCGGAGAATGATATCTCAGCAATCGCGCCATCAGCAGAACTGTAGCCACCACCAATTGAAAATTCACCAGTNGACTTTTCNACCAAACGCACCACAACTACCACACGGTCAGGGCTAGTGCCTGGGCGAGTATTGATATTGACACGTTCAAAATAATCCAATGATTCCAAACGACGCTTGGTCTTTTGGATCAGCACCTGATTAAAGGCATCCCCTTCAGAGACATCAAATTCGCGACGAATTACATAATCACGCGTCCGGTCATTACCGACGATTACAATGTCTTCAATATAAACACGAGCNCCCTCATCAATCAGATANGTAACNTCAATCGTATTTGTATCAAAATTACGGTTACCGCGAGGCACCACTTCCACGAACGCATAGCCGCCNGATGCAATTTCCTGGGTCAGCGCTATGATGGTGTTTTCAACNTTCTTGGCGCTGTAATATTTACCACTAACCGTATCAAGCAGATCATAAAGAACTTCGGTTNCGACGCCAGCGATGGTGCTCTCAATTGAAATTTCACCAAATTCATAACGAACACCTTCATCGACCGAAATAGTGATGACATATTCGTTGCTGGCATCATCCAGCTCCGCTGACGCAGAAATTATTTGAAAATCCGCAAATCCCCGGTTGAAATAATAACGACGCAACAATTCCTGATCTGCAGCCAATTTACTGGAGTCGTACACATCCTTAGAGCCAAGGAAACTCAGGAAATTGGTTTCTTTGGTTTTTATAACGTCCATCAGACGACGATCGGAAATAGAATTATTACCGACGAAGTTGATGGTGCTGATTTTTGTCTTGCCACCTTCGTTAATNCGGAAGATCACGTTTACGCGCTCATTTTCCAGCGGCACAATTTCATAATCAACAGTAGCGTCATCGCGACCAACACGGGAATAGGCTTGCGAGATACGCTCAACATCGGANGCAACAGTTTGCGCGCTNTATGTTGAACGAGCNTTAGANCGCACCGTGCCAACTAGNGCCACATTTTTCAGGCGCTTATTGCCCTCAAAGAACACTTTGTTGATCGTAGCATT
Organism: Rhizobiaceae bacterium; assembly: GCA_016764155.1. GTDB lineage: Bacteria > Pseudomonadota > Alphaproteobacteria > Rhizobiales > Rhizobiaceae. The sequence continues at coordinate 6,836 of JAESSK010000013.1, read as the reverse complement.
TTCATCCACATCGACAATCAACGTGCTGCCGGAACGGTAAATGCTGACATCACTAAACAGTCCCGTTGCATATAGCGACTTAACAGAACTATCGATGTCTGAATTGTTAAAACTTTTTCCAGGGATAATTGTCAGGTAAGAAATTACCGTATCAGAATCCATACGCGTCGTGCCACGCACATCAATACGCTGAACGACAGCAGCCTGCACCTGACTAGCGCCAGAAAGAACCATGCCAAACGACACAGCTAACGGCGCAAAAACCAACACAAACGCAACAAACAATGGTCTAATAAATCGCATCAAAGGCTGCATACCTCTAAAACCCCTAAATACAAACATCTCATCAACCCTATTGGCCCTGAAGCGAAACAAACTCTGAAAATACAGACAGAATCCACACGCGTATTAACTAATCTTTTACAGTGTTTTTAAACATGTGCAACCACATCTCACCTGCAAACCATGCAATTCCCACATATGTGGTAAAAAGATCAATCCATTCTCTGTCTATGGTTAATGATCGGTCAGCAAAAATTTAAAAATCACACAAAATCCTACAAATTCCCACTGATTTCATGCCTGTAACGGCTTCAGTGATACAATTCAATTGCGTCATTAAAGCAGCAATTGAGTGACATCATTCCATGTGGCAAACACCATAAGCATCAAAACAGCGGCCAATCCAATCCGAAAGCCGATCTCTTGGGCGTACTCGCTCAAAGGTTTCCCCCTGATTGCCTCATAGGCATAAAACACCAAATGCCCGCCATCGAGCATTGGGACAGGAAACAGGTTCAATAAGCCGATGCTGATGGATAATACGGCCGCAAGGTGGATNAGNGCCGACAGTCCNAGAGTTGCNACATCNCCAGATACNTTGGCAATTCTGATGGGGCCGCCCAATTGGTCCGCAGATTGCTTACCAACGATAATATCGCCCAGATAGCCCAATGTTCTAGAAGCTATATACCAGGTCTCGCCAACCGCCTCACCNGCAGCTTCAANCAGGCCATATTCCTGAACACGCAAATTTCCAGCCNTATTATTGCTGACAAGGCCAATCATCCCGATCTTTTGTGTATTNCCAAAACGATCNGTCTGCTCGCGGGATTTNGGTGTCACATGAAGGGTAACATCATGCCCGTTACGCTTCACAACAAAGGTNAGTTCCACATCNGGNCTTGGAGCAACCACACGCTGAATATCNCTNAAACTNTCAATCGGCTCTCCATCGATTGACAAAANAAGATCNTCGGCTTGAAATCCGGCGATCTCGGCGGCACTTTTCTCTTGTACCTCGACCACAATCGGNTCGGTGATATAACGCCCTTCAAAATAGAAACTGCCAGTAAAAATCACAATTGCCAAAATGAAATTNGCAATCGGACCAGCAACAACAACCGCTGCCCTTTGGCCNACGCGCTTATGTTCAAAGCTGCCTANTTTTTCTGTGTCTGACATATTAGCCAAACGATCAAANTCNGGTGTTGAGGCGGCATTTGCATCGCCTTTAAATTTCACATANCCACCCAGCGGTATCATGCAAAGNTTCCAGCGGGTCCCNTGNTTNTCNTTGCGNCCAAATAATTCTTTGCCGAAACCAATTGAAAACGCTTCAATATCCACCTTGTTCCACCGCGCCACCCAATAGTGACCCAGCTCGTGAAAAAACACGACAATGGTTAGAACGAACAAAAATGGCAGGATATAACCAAATGATTGTGTAAGAAATTCCATAATTTAGTGCGATTCCTGATTGTATTTGAAGGGTAGATCAACCATTTGAAAGTGGCGATAAAATGGTATCCANCACTGACTTTGAGATATTATCACCGGTGGTCGAAGTCAATACCGAGGCAAAAACCCAAACCCCGATAGACGCAAAAATCAAACCGTCAATTCTGTCCAAAACGCCCCCATGGCCGGGAATGATGTGTCCGGAGTCTTTTTTGTTAAATCGCCTTTTCAAGGCAGATTCCACCAGATCACCGATTTGCGATACAATTGCCACGCATAAGGTAAATATTATGAACACGCTGCCGGGTTGATATCCCAGTGCCCATGCCGCCAAAGAGGCTATTCCAACNGCACCGATTGTTCCNCCCAANAACCCGGACCAGGTTTTATTGGGAGATATTCGTGGCGCAAGCTTTGGGCCACCGACAGGTTTACCAACCAGATAGCCAAANGAGTCTGCACTCCACACACATAGAAATAGAATGATTATCATATGCAGCCCGGAAATCTCGTTACCGCGCAAAATCGCTAAAGCAAAAAACGGCAATATCGCATAAAGAAGTCCTAGAGCCATCCACGGTCGTTTTCCCTTGGATAATTCGTATAGAGCCAGTGCAATCACCCCGATTGCAACCATTCCAAATGCGTAATCATTTTCACTGGTAAACCAGGCTAGAAGGCTAAGCCCCAAAAAGCCGAAAGCAAGCCCCCGTGTNACNACACCTNCNGATGCGCTGACAATCTGGCTATATTCCAATAAAATAAAGAAACTCAGCACCGCCGCAAACAGTTCAAAACTGAGCCCGCCAATCCAGGTCACCCCAATGGAAAAACCTGCAAGAATAACGCCNGATATCACACGAAGTAATAATTCAGGCTTTGGTTTTGCCGCCCCGTCATNTTCCNTTAAGCGNNTTCCTTGACGAGACCACCAAATTTTCGGTTTCGNCGATAATATTCTTCAATAGCAAGGTTGAACTGTGTCTCGTCAAAATCCGGCCACAGGCAATCCACAAACACAAATTCTGCGTAGGCAGCCTGCCATAATAGGAAGTTAGATAGACGTTTTTCACCACTGGTCCGAATGATCAAATCAGGGTCAGGAATATCAACGGTTTCAAGATGTTTGGAAATTAGATCGCTATCAATATCTTCAAGCGACAATTCNCCATTCGCCACCTTAGCGGCAATCATTTTGGTNGCNTCAGAAATTTCATCACGAGACCCATAATTAAAGGCGATAATAAGCGTTTGACCGGTGTTTGCNGCGGTCAATGTTTCTGCTTCAGCCANTAANGGAAGGATATCACCTGGCACATTATCACTCTTACCAATGATNCTGACCCGCACATTNTTNTGATGCAACTCGGCCAGATCTTTGCGGATGAAGATTTTCAACAAAGAAAACAACCCGTTTATCTCAGATTTGGGCCGGCTCCAATTCTCCGAAGAGAATGAAAACACCGTGAGATATTCAATGCCGAGTTTGCGGGCCGTCCGGATGGCTGATTTGAGAGTTTCAACGCCTGCCCGGTGCCCTTTATTTCGGCTCAGCCCACGCGCACTTGCCCAGCGCCCATTCCCGTCCATGATGATCGCAACATGTTGGGGTGGCCGATGTATATCAATATCTTTGTCGCTCAGATGATCCAAATTTTCTTACCCGGCTTTCGACGCTAGTCCGTCTAAACCTGCATGATTTCTGTTTCTTTTGACGTAATTACACTATCAATTTCACTGATTCTTCCATCAGTTAAGCTTTGAACTTTATCTGACAGAGTATGTTGCTCATCTTCACCGATGGTACTGGCTTTTTCNGCCTTTTTNAATTCATCCATCCCGTCGCGGCGCACATGACGCACGGCCACTCTCGCCTGTTCGCCATATTGATGGGCAACTTTGACCAAATCACGTCGGCGCTCTTCATTAAGTTCAGGAAGAGGCATGCGCAGATTGGTGCCGTCGACAATCGGGCTCAGACCCAATCTTGATTCGCGAATGGCTTTTTCCACGGCACTCACCATAGATTTATCCCAAACCTGCACAGAAACAGTACGTGCGTCAGGTACGGAGATGGTGCCCACCTGATTGATCGGCATCGTTTGGCCGTAAGCCACCACAATCACAGGATCAAGTAAATTGGCCGATGCACGCCCGGTTCTCAATCCGGCAAGATCGCTTTTTAAAGACGAGATTGCGCCATCCATGCGTCGTTCAATATCAGCTAAATCTATCGGGCCATCTGCCATTTAAAATACTCTTTCCTGTAAATACATTTTCCCTAAACAGGGACATTCATTCCGACAATAAAGAATCCGGAGCGACTAGTTTCCCTGCACAGTAGTGCAACGCCCCTCGCCTTTCAATATTTTTGCATAGCCGCCAGCCTCATGGATCGAAAATACCACAATTGGAATGTTTTCGTCCTTTGAAAGGCTAACCGCAGTCGCATCCATAACCTCAAGACCGCGTTCCAATATCTCGCTATGGGAGATAGTATCAAAACGTTCGGCATTAGGGTCTTTCTTAGGATCAGCAGAATAGATACCGTCCACCTGAGTACCCTTAAAGAGCGCATCTGCACCCATTTCACAAGCCCGCAGTGCAGCGGCTGTATCTGTTGTGAAATAAGGGTTACCCGTACCACCGGCAAAGATTACCACTCTGTTGTTCTTGAGATGATCGTTCATCGCGCGCTGAGAAAAGCTTTCGCATATTTCCGGCATGGCAATGGCTGATAAGACCACAGCATCAAGCCCCGCGTCTTCCATCGCCATACGTAGGCCGATCGCATTCATTATGGTCGCCAGCATTCCCATATGATCGCCTGAAACACGGTCCGCACCTTTTGCCGCCAATGATACGCCGCGAAAAATATTACCGCCGCCAACAACGATGGCAGTTGCAACACCCAATGCGGAAGCTTCCGCCACATCACCGGCTATACGTTTGGTAACAGCGGGATCAATACCAAAGCCCTGATCACCCATAAGAGCTTCACCGGAAACTTTGAACAATACACGTTTATATTTGATAGCAGCCGTCATGAATCATCACCCAAGAATTCTTTCATCGGTGGATACACGAAGGGCGCCTCGTTGTCACGAAGCGCCCTATAAATTTTGCGTTTAAATTAATGTAGAATTAATTGCCAGACATTGCGGCCACTTCGGCAGCAAAATCGTCTTCTTTCTTTTCAACGCCTTCACCAAGAGCAAGGCGGGTAAAGCCTTTAAAGGTGATTGGTGCGCCAACGCCAGCTTCGGCGTTCTTGATCGCCTGTTCCACAGTATTTTCACCATCAATAACGAAGGTCTGTGAAAGCAGAACGCTTTCCTGGAAATACTTGCGCATACGGCCTTCGACCATTTTTTCCACAATATTTTCAGGTTTGCCGGATTCAGCAGCTTGTTCAACATAGATCGCACGTTCACGGGCAACCACATCAGCAGGCATTTCGTCTTTTGTTGCTGCAACCGGGTTGGTCGCTGCCACATGCATGGCGACCTGTTTACCGATAGCAATAAGTGCATCTGTATCACCGGTTGATTCAAGAGCAACCAGAACACCCAATTTGCCAAGGCCATCGCCAGCAGCGTTGTGTACATAGGTTGCAACCACGCCGTTTGATACTTCCATGACCGCTGCACGGCGCAGGTTCATGTTTTCACCAATGGTGCCGATTGCTTTGGTGATGGTATCAGCAACAGATACATCGCCACCAGAAATTGTGGCCGCAGCAATCGCTTCAACAGCGCCATCGCCTGCCAAAGCAGTTGTAGCAACATCGCGAACCATTTGCTGGAACTGATCGTTACGAGCAACAAAATCAGTTTCGGAGTTCAATTCAACGATGGCCGATTTTGAACCTTCAGAAGCAACGCCAATCAAGCCTTCAGCCGCAACGCGGTCTGATTTCTTTTCGGCCTTAGCAATACCTTTGGTACGCAGCCAATCGATTGCTGCTTCGATGTCGCCACCGGCTTCAGTCAATGCGTTTTTACAATCCATCATGCCTGCGCCAGTTTTGTCGCGCAGCTCTTTTACCAGTGATGCTGTGATAGCCATATCAGCCTCTTTCAATTTGGATTCACTTGGCCAATTAAAGGCCGTGAAAATCAGATTTTATCAGGAATTGATCCCGATACGCGGCGCTCTGCCTTGCGTATCGTTGATCGTTATACAGTCATATTAACTCGATTGAGCGAATTCTAACCATATGGGTTTGCGCCAACAACAATCGTCCTAAGAACAATCGTAATTGGCGCAAACAATATTACTTAGCTTCTGCGGCAAATGTTTTTGCCTGATCCAGCCAGCCATCACGATCGATGCGACCTTTAAAGGCCAAACGCTCGTCAATGCGGGCAATGTCTTCAACAGAAAAAGCAGCAACCTGTGCATATTTGGTAATACCAAGGTCATGCAATTTGCCTTCAAGCACAGGACCAACACCGGAGATTTTTTTCAAATCGTCTGGGTCGCCATCTGGACGTGCAAACAATGGTGAATTGTCTTCAGCAGGAGCAGCTTCTTCTTTAGCAGCAGGTGCAGCAGGAGCTTCTTCAACGACTGGAGCAGCAGGTGCAGCTTCAGCAACTGGAGCAGCAATTGCTTCTTCAGCAGCAGGTTCAGCAGAGGCACCCATATCAACACCAGATGCGCCCTGTTGACGTGCAATGCCGTCAAGCGCAGCTTTAGCAATCAGATCGCAATAAAGCGAAATCGCACGAGCTGCATCATCATTGCCTGGAATTGGGAAATCAACTTCATCAGGATTACAATTGGTGTCCAAAATAGCCACCACAGGGATTTTCAATCGTTTGGCTTCTTTCAGCGCGATTGATTCCTTGTTGGTATCAATAATGAACAAAAGATCAGGCGTGCCGCCCATGTCTTTAATGCCGCCAAGAGCGCGCTCAAGCTTGTCGCGTTCGCGAGTAAGCATCAAAAGCTCTTTCTTGGTCGATTGTTCGCCCTCAGGGCCAACAAGAATAGCATCAACCTGACGCAGACGTTTGATTGATTTGGAAATCGTGTTCCAGTTTGTAAGCATGCCGCCAAGCCAGCGGGAGTTTACATAATACTGAGCAGAT
>JAESSK010000012.1 GCA_016764155.1 Rhizobiaceae bacterium | reverse complement strand
GGTTCATCGAACTCGATATTACCCGATCCAGCATCCGGAATACGTTTCGCTTTTCCTGCCGTTAGAATGGGATTGCCTATCAGTTGATCCGGGAACAGTTCCACATTGCCACTGGATTCAACATAGAGGATCTGCAACTCGCATTGGCGATTGGCCGTCACTTCAAAGGATAGCTTATCCTTCACCCTGACATTTGTGGAAGCAACTTTCACAGACAGCGAAAGCCTTTTGCCAGTAGCATAATCAGGCTGCTGGTAGGATGGAATAGCCACCTTATAATTTGGCACCTTGCCTAAGGTGGCAACCTTGTAAGACGTATCCGAATTGATGGTACTGGTCACGCCAGCAACATTCTCGCTGCCATCGCTAAAGTAACGCAAAGGCTTCAATCCAAGCAGCGGCTCTGCCAGATAGGCAAACTGCTCCTCAACTTCAAAGCGGGCAATTTTCTTGCCACCACGCAACTGGATCAGCCACGAAGTCGCCAGCCGGACAACTTCCACGTCGGAAGTTCTCTCAACGGTTTCGCGGAATTTTTTAGCACTCATGCCAAACTCGGCAGCAAGCTCTTCGGCATCCAGATCATCTTCATAAAGATCGGCATACCAGGTGATAATCTCTTGTTCACCTGCACCCATTTTTGCGCGAAGGGATTTATCAGGAGCAACTTCAGTTGCGCCAATTTTATCAAGCGCTGCGAGGAACGCATCCCTATCATTCTTGAATTTAGCGTGCAACTCAGACTGTTCCACATACATCTCCAGAAGCAACTTCCTTTGAGGTTCGCTGAACAGATTGGTAGTCTGGATATGAGAACGGAACTGATCGCGTTTATAAAGCACACCTTCGGAATGACACTCGAAGCAAGAGCGACCATTGATGATGGTGATGCCCTTATTTTTTGGCCGTATCTGATAAGAGACAACCTTCTCAGGCGCATCATCAAGACGATCACCGGCAGCGGTTGAAAGATAATAACCCTGCATCCCGTTTGGCAGCGAGAATAACATTTCCCCACCATCATGGACAAAGGATTTCAAACCCGTATCAAGCGGTTCGACATTTTGAGGACCATGCGGACGATCGCGTAAATTCCCCTCACCGGTACTTTTAGCTATGTCATATGACTTCCAGTAATAACCACCCTGAGGCAATTCATGTCGTTCAATCATCCGATTATTGGCAGAAACCGCCGAAGCCCCCTGATTGAAACCGGCACGCATAACCCGGCGTCTGATGATATTATCTTCCGCATCAATATTGAGCACCGATTTCTCAAACTCCTGAATGTTTTTAGGCAATTGCAGCAGCACATGATAAATTTTCGGTTTCCCGGCATTTGCCATAAACCAGTCAGTACGCATGATTGGGATATTCGCACCTGTTGCATTCACAAGCGCTGCAAGCGTGCTGTCACTCTTAGGATCAATGCCGAACGGATAAGCCTTTTCCAGCACATTCCATTCATTATCATTCCATGAAAGATCACGAATATCGACCCGCACCAGCAGCTCTTTGGTGGTTTCTACCACCGTTGGTACCAACATGGAGCTACCACGCGAAACCGAGTTCAGCAGCTTGCGGAAACCAGACTTATAAAGGTCCAGGCGCTTGGCAAACATATCGTCATTTTCACACGGGAAACGACCATTATACTGGTAGCGGTAGCTGAAATAGCGCACGAACTTCCGGTCCAATTCACTGACCGTATCAATATCGCGCAGTGCTGCCTGAATGAAATCCGTACGCGATACAACTTTACGCATACGCGGCGGCGGTGTCATCGCATTGACAGCACTCGCTGGCGCAGATGTCTTTGCGCCAAGTGCTGTAATCCAGCTTGCCAATCCTGCAATCTCTTCATCCGTTGGACGTGGCCCTTTCGGCATGCGTCCATTGGCAATAGAGGTAAACATCGGAGATTTCGACGGATCACCGGGCGTTACAAAAGCCGCATTGGTGGCAATCGAAGACATATCACCGGATGGATAAATTCGTTCCGAAGAAGACCCCGGCCCGTGACAGTTACGGCAATATTTGCCCATAAACTCGTCCGCTTGAGCCTCAAACTTATTCACACTCGCAGATAAGTTGACAGCCGGACCTGTGACATTGGTACTCGCATCACAAGTTGCAACAATTAGTTTCGGCTTTTCAAACTTCACTTCTTTACCGGTGATATAGGCAAACATCGCCAGACGATCAGCCGGTTCTAGCTCGGCTGTCTCCATGGCAATTTTCTTCATGATCGGATCGTTCAGCGGTTGCCCGCTTAACTTCTTGCCGTTCATCATGGTGCCTTTGGTAAACACTGTGGCTTTGCCAAGAGAGGCAAGTTTTGCCTTATGAATCGCCGGAGCAAACGCACCGGTCAGCCCTTTATTNCCNGCCAAATGCTCTTCTTTTTTCANNCCGTAAGTCACNGANCGAGGCGTGTGACAGTTNCCNCANGCGCCCACATGATCNACNAGATATTTGCCGCGGCTGATTTGATCTTTNTTGCCGGGCTGCCAGCGCGGCGTATCAAAGTTNGCACGCTTCCATAACCCAAGCGCAAAATCCGTATTAAACGGAAACGACACCTCGCTTGCAGGGACTTTATTGTCAGATTTTTTCAAAGTCGCAAGATATGCCTTCATATCCAGCACATCTTCGGGCTTCATCCCGGCATAAGCCGTATAAGGAAAAATNGGCAGATAATGATGNCCGTCGGGAGCAACACCATTGATCAGNGCNTTGAGGAAATTAGCGTTGGTCCANCCGCCAATNCCNTTNGGNTGGGAGGTNATATTGGGCACATAAACNGCNCCGGCAAAGGTTTCCATTTTCAACCCGCCGGAAAGCAAACTAAGATCACTGCCAGTACTGTGACAGGAGGCACACCCAGCAGCTTTTACCAAGGTCTTGCCGTTAGCAACATCCGCCTGATAATTGCTATAAGCGTCTGCTTTAAATAGGTCATTGGCCGCATATGCGGGAGTAGCAGCAGACGCACCGATAAACATCACAAGGCAGGTGACTATCTTTTTCATCACATTTTTCGCCATGGGTTTGTGCACAAACCCCGCTGGTGAACCCGCTTTTGTTCTACGTTCTATATTGCTAGTCATATCGACTCTCCCGTATTGCGTTTATGTCCGCCCCCAGACCTTGTCTTACACATAAGCAGTCTTGCCGCTAAACTTTGTGTAATTATACACAACTCAACTAAAACCAATTTTTCAATTTCGCTAATTCTAGCGGAATTCAAATAATTCAAACCGTACTTTAGAAAACCTGATTTTTTGCTGTTTAAGTCCTTTTACAATCGCTTCACGCAATTGCGGCGGGCCACAAAACAGCATTTCCGACCCATCAAGATCGAAATCAACAATTTTCGCCAGTTTGTCAGCATCGACCCGGCCTGAAGTCTCAGAATCAAACAACACATATTCGAAATTAGGAATCAGTTTAGCCTGTGATTTCAGCATTTCCTCATCGAGCGCTTCGCCTGCACCTCGCACGCAATGCACCAGACAAATCTTTTGTTCCAGATCAGGTTTTAATCCCTTGGCCATCGCCAAAAACGGCGTCACGCCAATGCCGCCCGCCAGCCATAATTGACGGCGCTGCTTCGGATCAAAACGAAAGCGGCCATAGCCCCCTTCAACATTGATATGATCACCAACTTCAATGTTCTCACGCAAGGATTTGGTGAAATCCCCGAGCGCCTTGATGGCAAATTTGACTTCGCCCTTTTCCCCGCGCCCGGCAAGCGTGAAAGGGTGCGGTTCACGAAGGCCTTTACGCTTAAAGCTAATAAATGCGAACTGTCCGGGTATAGAACCAAGCAGGCTCGACACCGGAGCCGCCTCGACAACAGTCGCAGCAGGCAAGCGTTCCACCCCTGTGACCACGTAAGATTTACCGCGAAAGAAACCCGCCAACTGGGTATAGAAGAAACTCAAAATACCAATGGCAGCAAAAACATTGAGATAATTGGCTAGCAGCGCATTGCCATCAAAGGGCCGCTTGATGAACATTTGATGGAAGGCGATCGCCATAAATAAAACACCCATAAATCGATGGCTCTGGCGCCAAATGTGATAGGGAAATTCAAATTTTGTGAACGGGATTCGCTTGACCAGACTGAAGACCAGCAGCAGCACAAACCCGTAAAACGTATATTTTCCAACATCTTTTGCCAGCAAATCAATGCTGGTCGCCAGCGCCTTACCCTTGAAATTCGGCGTTACAAAATAATGCACAAGGATCAGCGTTAGGGCGAGCATACCCAGCTTTTTGTGCAAATGGTATATACGGTCCAACCCGCCAAAGGCTGCCTCAAGAAACTTTGGCCGCGTGGCTAAAAACTGGTTCAGCGCCATCGAAACAAAAGCCACGGATGAGGCAGCCAAAGACCCCCACGTCGCCAGCCCGGTATAACTCGCCGCTGGAATGGACAAAATAAGTGCCGTAAACAGCAGAAAGAATATTGCAATTGAACCAATCATAACCGGCGAATACCCAACCTAGCCAGCAGTGATGTTGATGACTTCNACGCGGCGGTTTTCCGCAGCATTTCCATCATTGTTGTTCTTCAAGCGATCTTCGCCATAGCCAAATGGCACCAGACGGGCACCATCAATGCCGCCAACAGAAGTCAGAAAATCAGCAATCGAAAATGCACGCCTTTCAGAAAGGTTTTGGTTGGCTTCACGNCTGCCCACAGCATCCGTATGNCCNACCAGCATNAGCTTNGCCTTGATCAAGGTTTCATGATTGAGCGCCTTGGCAAGCTCGANCAATTGCGGCTTGGAACCNTCNCGTATCTCNGCCGANCCAAATTCNAAATTGATCTCAAAATCATAGGTCGANATNACGCCCTTATCGACGATCTCATAAACCTTTTCTTTTTGTTCAACGGTAAATTTGATNCCGCGCGTCGAAACCGAATTTAAAAAATCTCGATCAGCTTTATCCATGCCGGNTTTTTTCTTGCCANCGACCTGAAAACCACGCGTTTTGGACGTTTTAAAACTACGGGTCTTNCCCATGGCCTTCGGTTCCATCNTAGGCGTNTTTTTCTGGGTCAGTCCTTTGACAATCGCATTACTNTCAACGACCGAATTACTCTGCGCATGTGAGGGANAAAATTGCGCAGAACAGACAAGCAGTCCAAGTGCCAGCCCAAACAATGTCGTATTTCTGATAACCATAACCATTCCTCCTTGTGGGTATCTAAGCCTATTNCGTNCTGGCTTTGNCCGTCTTGTTAAAATAAAACTCTGTTCTCAGGCCTGAATTATTCCACGGTTCCTGTTGATGGTCCGTGTTCTCGTAAACATCAGATTTCACCCGCTTTAACATCAGTTCAATTTCCATATCCGGCGTCGACATATGTTTGAGCAAAGCGGTAGTAAACGGGCTGTTATCTCCATCTCCATCGAGCGCCACTTCACCTGGAGCGGTGGAAAACCCAATCAACACATTACCGCGGGCGCTCGTTGGCACAGATAGCCCTCGCCCGATAAATGCCGAGCGCGTTGCGCCAAATGAACGGGCAAATTTCCGCGATAGTGGATTATCACGGCAAGCATCCAACAGTACGATAGAAATTCGTTTCTCATCACTGATAAACCCAAGGACCGATGCCAGTTCGATTGTTTCGAAATCAAGCGAAGTTGAATCTTCAAGCTTCGCATCGATCGGGATCAGATAATTCTTACCCTTAATCTGCATGGCATGGCCCGCATAGAAAAACAGCGCTGCATCGGCTTCTGGCAGAATTCTCACAAATTCTCGAATTGAATTCCTCATATCCGACCACGTACCATCAATGCCGGTAATCACTTCAAAACCAAGTTGCCTCAGCATCTCGGACATTCTCGCCGCATCATTCTTCGGATTAGGTAAGGCAAGCGTGTGTTGATAGGCCGAATTACCCAGCACCAGCGCAACCCTTCTTTTTACCATTGGAAACAATCATCACATTATCATTGCCGGAGCTCTGATTGTTGGTCGCTTCAGGCGGCTTGCTGGCAACAACGACTTTGTCTGTCGTATCCGATTTTTCTGGACCAATAACCGGCACTTCAGTCTGCGTGACTTCCGGCCCAATGGTTGGAACATCCACCAGCGCCACATAGCGCCCAAAGACCCAGCCGCCAATATCCTTTCGAACATCAACCTTGTACCACTCACCGCTTTTTCCGCGAATGGTCATGCGTGTTTCAGGCTGCAACCGCGCCACTTCGAGTGCACCGGCCGTTGGTTCCCTGCGANGCGCCAGATATCCATCGCTGGATCTGGAAAGACCGGCTACTTTTGCCAATTGCCCGTCCATGGACCTATCAATCACAATCGTCGTGGGCCTGTTCCCACCGGAGTTAGAAGCAGAAATCCCGCGCGCGATATATTTGCCNTAGGCCCAGCCCTGTTGGCCGTTATTCAGGCTCACCAGATACCATCCACCATTTTGNGAAACGATGGTCAGCCTTGTATTAACAGGCATTCTAAGAATTTCCCGCGCCGATGTCCGGGGACCCTTGCGGAGCGATAAATAACTATCTGGCGTATTTCTCNGGCCAGAAACATAGGCATCCCCACCGGAACCAGCCACATTAGGTTGTTGCGGTTGAATAACATTGCCGCCCGNNATCCCAAGNCTCGAAACNCTGACAATNTGTGGCACAGAACGCCCGGTCACCCCTGCCGAGGACCAGATCACCTCNATAAAGCGCTTACCGGCGGTAAAATAACTATCACCAGGAATAATTCCCTGACGAACNAATTGNTCCTTATAAACCTCGCCGCGTGNNCGTTCAGCCCATCCAAGCGTCACGCCGTACCATCCAGAGGTTGAACTAAACACCACAACACTTTGAAACGTAAGAGAATACTTACGAGCTACAGCGATGGCTTTTTGTGGAGTATTTTGACTGGAAACCGTGAGCCAAACATTGCCCCNNCCCGGATTCATTGCTGCAATCGCTGCAGATGTGAAGCTCATAAAGCAGACCGCTAATGTCAAAAATTNGATAAATTGTCGAATTTTCATCGGTCTCCCTTCCTAAATTTCAAATGTTCACACCTCAAACGCTTTCTATGACCTACCCTGCCTCCAAGGTGATCCAGCATTGTTCCATGTGTCTAATATGCAATCAAAACCACTCATCCGATGTGCGATCATACACATTCCATTGAATTCATAAAGATTTTCAGGGTTATTTTTGTAAAAATACGACGGAAGTTCGGGGATGTCCCCTGTTTTTAGGCATCAGGCTTTCTCAGGAAAATATCAATACTTTGTGCATCCCCCTTGGCGTCGATCACCGTCAATTGCGCAAAACCGGGTGTATCGGGTGCCCAAANCAATTNCCGACGCCGGAATGCTTTTCCCGTCGGACGNCCATTGGCCAACAATCGAAAGGGCGGCCTGCCTCCCTGCAATTTCATCACCAAAGGAACAGATTGCCCATCGGCAAAGCTGTTCAATTCCACCTGCGCACCATTTCCGGGNACTAAAATATGCAGTTTTTCTTCTCCCGNTGCNGCTGCAAGCTGAAACCGANCTTTAAANACACGCTGAGAAACTGGCAAATCAGCGCTGGCAATTCGCAAGGCACCGGCTGGTGCTTCAGGGAACGGAACCCGGTCCAACCCCGATTTTTCAAATGCTTCGAACAAAATCGGCGCCGCAGTTTTCACCCCATAAATCCCCGGCACCGGTACATTATCTGCCCGACCAACCCACACAGCAATAACGTGGCGACCATCATAGCCAAGCGCCCACGCATCGCGGTGGCCATAGCTTGTTCCGGTTTTATAGGCGATTTTGAGCGGACGCGAACCAATTNGTGCGGCGACTTCCTCCAGCATATCATTCACATGCCATGCCGCCACACGCGACATGATCCGATTGCCCGTCATTTTATTGGCGACACTGCGAATACCATCGCCAATAGCNATNGGACGCNNATCCACCGAAACCANATTAACGTATAATTGCACAAGATCTTTCAGCGAAAGCCCGACCCCGCCAAGNCCNATNGCNANNCCNGCNTCCTTGCCCTTGGGAAAACGCGGNTTCACCCCAACCCTGCGCATGCGTGCCAAGAGACGCGCCGGACCAAGTTTATCGAGCAGCCGGATAGCCGGCACATTCAACGACATTTGCAACGCTTTGCGCACGCTCACATCGCCTTGATANGTCATGTCAAAATTCTGNGGNCGATAACCGGAAAAATCTACCGGACGATCCGAAATCATCGTTTCGGGCATCACCAGCCCCTCTTCAATCGCCAGCCCNTAAATGAAGGGTTTCAGCGTCGAACCGGGAGAACGAATAGCAAGGCTCATATCAAGGAAACCATCGCGCTCTTCGTTGAAATAATCAGATGACCCAACAGAAGCGAGTATCTCGCCATTGCTCGCATCGGCAACCATGATCGCCACAGANACCTTCGAACCATGACGCTGCGCCGCTTCAAACGCCACCCGCTCCATACGTTTCTGAATGGCGCGNTTNAGGGTNGTTTTATGAANTTGANCTTCNGGTTTAAGACGCAGCGCACTGTCAGCCAAATGGGCAGCCAGCACAGGCATAGAGCGCCGGAACTTCGGCACTGAGAATTCAGATATCCTCGCAATTTCCCCTTCGCTCAACAGCCCAGCCTTGGCCATGCGACCCACAACCCGGTTGCGTGCAATTTTCGCAGCCTCCGGATGACGATCGGGCCTTCGAGCTTCCGGCGATTGGGGCAAGGCCACAAGAAGGGCAGCTTCCTTGACGCTCAACTTCGTTGGTTCCTTGCCAAAATAGGCAAGGCTTGCCGCTCGCGTACCTTCAAGATTGCCGCCATAGGGCGCAAGTTTTAGATAAAACTGCAGCAATTGCTGTTTCGAAAACCGCTGTTCCAATTGCAGCGCTCGAAAAATTTGATGCAGTTTCGCACCAATAGAACGCGAAGCCCTCGGCTCCATCAATCGTGCAAGCTGCATGGTGATCGTGGAGCCGCCAGAAACAATTTTGCCATGGATAACAAACTGCCCGGCAGCACGAACCATCGCCAATGGATCAACGCCCACATGATCAAAAAACCGCTTATCCTCATAAGCCAACAGNAATTTGATGAATTCCGGATCNATTNTTTCAAGATCAGGCTCAAGNCGCCAGCGNCCACCCTCAATCGGATANACCCGCAGCAATTTNCCATCGCGGTCAGTGACNTCAACAGACGAAGCCACAAGCAGCTCCACCGGAGGCGGATTAATCGCATCTACATAAGCAAANGTCTGCCAACCGANAAACCCGGCCAAAACGGTNAAAAATAGCGCGCACGTACCCACCCTCAGCCATCTTGGCCAGAGCATGATTGGCATTGGTTGGCGCTTCGACATATCGATCAACGCGCAGCTTTAACCGTGATGAACCCGGTCGCTGTGCGCGCTTGAAACTGTGGCCGATACATATCTTCAACACTNGCTGCCGGAAGCACATAAGTTCCCGGCGTCACNGCACGCACCANATAGGCAGCACTGTGCCACTTCTGGTCATTGGAACTATGGTTGAAGGCAACCACAAACCGNTCTTTTCTAAANTCGGTATGGGCAGGCGTTNTATTTTCCAGCCAGTCGAAGCCAGAAATTTGTGCACTGGAAATCAACCTTGGATTATCNATCTCAAAACCACCCGGNAGCAAATCCGTCANNATAATGCGTGATCCCCACGGATTATCCTGATGATATCTGACCACCACCAAAAAACGCTCATTTTGNGTCACATCGTTCAGCGTGGTNTCNGNTCCATCNAGCCGGTAATAANGGCGNTCAATCTCNAANCCATCNCCNCCNGCAGATAANGGNCGCTCGGGCGAGGCAATGGTGGATACCACCGCAACCAGATTATGCCCCATCTTATTGGTGACAGTNATTGGATTGCTGGTGAGTTCTTCGCCTGTAAACTTCGCCGTATAAGCACCTTGTTGTCCGCCNCCATTCACATCCANNCGAATGGANGCATTCTCCTCNTGNAANGCACGNGCAGCAAGCAACATCCACGCATTTTCCTGCGTTGACGTATATTTGCGCAAATCCAATTCCTTGGCCACAAGCCGCGCCATTTTCCCGACCAGCGGACTGGCAGGGCGCGATTCCGACGCCAATGCCAACATGGCAGCACCATCACGTAAAGCCGACCCATAATCGGAGCGAACAAAACTGATAGATGCAGCATTTTCTGCAAGATTATAGGCAGAACCAAATACCCGGTTAGCCCGCTCCACATCATTATAAAGCGACAGCGCCGCCGCTAGATGTGCCCGCGCCAACGGTGTTGCAAAATCCTTCAACCGCGTATCAGCATAATAGCGCAAATCACCGGCAGATGCCGACCGATTACGCGCAAGAACATAAAGCGCATAGGCAATTTCATTGCTGTTGTCTGAGAGGTCATTGTTATAGGCGAGTGAATTTTTCAGATTATCAACNGCCAGNCGCATGCCGATCTCAGGAACTTTGAAACCTTTTTCACNGGCTCTGGTTAGGAAATCCGTGATGTAGGAATCAAGCCAAAGATCNCCACTATCCGGNCGCCATAACCCNAANCTACCNCTNGAAGATTGNTAGGAAAGNACTCTNGTNATNGCNCCCGCCACNCGTTTCTTAACNTCGGCTGCATCAATCAAACCATCGGAAGCGCCAAANTCGCTAAGATATAACAGCGGCAAGGCNCGGCTCGTGGTTTGTTCGGCACAACCATANGGATANCGATCCAGCTTCATCAACANCCCCGGCANATCAAACGCNCTGGAACTGGATACATTAATGCTGACACTGGCTCCCTGCGGAATACTGCCCAACAGCNAATCCTTNTCGATGGTAACTTTGCCNCCATCAGCAAGCAGCTGAAATTTGTTTTGCTTGGTTATCGGCAAGGTCGAAGGCCGCACAAACACTTCCTGCACAACAGATGAAATTGTTTCAGCCTCATAAACAGCGTTCAGCCTCATGCTAATCTTGCCGGGACGGTTTGCAGTAATTATAACCCGGAAGGATTTACGTTCACCCATTGCCAGATTAACGAAGGCTGGAATGGCTCTGTCATCAATCGAAATCACATCATCCGCCTCTAGCGACAAGATGTAATTACCAGCAGGGCCATCGGTGTTGGCAATTTCCACCACTATCTCCGCCACATCACCCGGCGCAAGCACCTTGGGAACGCTGGCTGTAACAACGACGGAATCGCGAACGATCACATCGCCATTTGCCGAACCAACGCCTTTGTCGGTCCAAGCAACGGCCATGATTCTTGCCGTCCCGTTGAATTGCGGCAATTCAAAATCAATGGTCGCCTTACCATCGGCATCCACTTTCACCGCACCAGAAAAGAACGAAAACAGCTTCTGGGTTGGCGGGCTGCCCTTTGGTCGCAAATCACTGGCATCACCGCCAGTGCGCAATTTACCAAACGCGCCCTGCGAACCATCAATCAANCGNCCATAAATATCGCGAATTTCCANNCCCATNGCGCGNTGACCATGATACCATTTGGAAGGCTCNGGCGGNGTNTAACGGGTTAGATTGAGAATACCCACATCCACCGCAGCAACGGTCACATAGGCTTCNTCGCCAGCCGTCAGACCNCCAATCGATACCGGTATNGTCAACGTCTCGTTCGGTCTGGTTTTTTCAGGCAAATCGAGTTTCACNTCAAGCTTGCGCTTGCCNGGATCNATCTGCAGCCATGCAGTTCCAATNGCACGTGCGGGCAANCGGCTGGAACTTCCNGAACCGCCNGGACGCACCAAAATGGCGGTGACATAAGCNCCGGAACCCCATTCCGCTTTCACAGGAATTTCTACCTTAGTGCCGCCACGTGGCACATTGAGATTGAGCGTTTCGTGCNATNGGTCTCCACCAATCGCAACCATCATTTCACCAGCAAATTGCGGCGTGATGGTCANCGTTGCTTTTTCACCAATTGCATAATGTTTGCGGTCAAAAGCAATNTCCAACGCGTCNGGCGTATCCACAGAGCCNCCATCAAAATACCAGCCTGCNGAAAATTCAACNCTNGTTGCNGGNCCATTATCTTCGCTGCTTTCCACCTCNAGACGGTAAAGTCCCCACTTCACCGTGGCAGAAATTTTTGCCGGACCATCGCTGCCCGCATCCAGCGNCCCATCACCCACAAGGCGAGGAATGGTCACAGATTCATANCGCCAATTGCCGCCATTGCGATACCATTGATANTTTCGNTCAATTTTATAAAGCGACCANTTAAGGNCGGNGAGATTGATTTTTGCNCCCTCTGGATCAATGGCAATCACATCGAATTCCGCNACNGAATTTTCTGACAAACCANCATCNTCNAAATTCATNTGAANGCCGATCATCGGACCATTNGCAAGCACAGGCAGGCTAATCTGGCGTTCAATCGCCCTGCCCCCTTCCTCACGCATACGAACNGTAATNCTCGCTTCNACCGGACGGGTCGTTGCTGGCAAGGTTCCCAAAAAGGCTTTNAATTCGGCGTGGCCGTCCNCNTCNGTTTTCGGCAGATCGGCCAGTGCAAATACCGANCTNCCGTTATTTGCCTCGTTACCCAAACCAAACTGATAGCCCGAAAAGCCTTCNCGGGTGCGTACCATGCTTGCGCGAATTTCCCCCTCAAGCTTCAAATCGCTTGCCGGTGCACCATAGAGGAACTTCCCATCAAGCGAGATATCCGCCGGANTGCTTTCAGAAAAATNCGTGGTTGAACTNGTNAGGTCAAATTCCGTGCGATCCGGTATAAAATCTTCAACCAGAAANGANTTTCGTGACAANGACGCCTTTTTTGGATCGGTATAAACCGACAGGTTCCATTGGCCGCGCATCGCATTCTCAGTCAGTTTAAACGGCACCACATGGCCACCTATCGAACCGGAACGAGAAACAACACGCCGATCTTCCACCCCGTCTGGACGACGATAGATAAAAGTCAGCGGCACATTTGATAGTGCATCCGCTTTATCATCACGCATTAGCGCCACCGTGTTNACNGTCTCGCCAGTGCGATAAATACCACGGTCATGATAAAGGAACACATCAATCGGTCCNGGAGCAGCACGCCCCTCCACACCCCGATCAGAAAGATCAAAGGCGTTCTTTTTCATATCAAGAAAAACAAAGTCCGATTGGTTATCACTGTTTTTCGCAATCAAAATGGCCGGTGCCAATCCCGATTTTCCGCGTACCAGCCCAACAGGAAATTTGGCAAGACCTTTTTCGTCAGTTGTCGCCGTTCCCAATATTTCATTGTTTCGCGCGATCAATGTCAGTGCCACATTGCCAATCGGTGCAGCACTTTCCAGAGAGCGGGTAAATACGGTCAAACCGTCATCGCCCTTAATGGTGCTCAAACCAATGTCAGAGATCAAAAACCACTGGGTTGCTCGGCTATCCCAGCGCTCNCCATCTTTCCCGCTTGGTAACGCGGTGAGCACATAGATACCCGGCTCGCGCTTCGGCAAAGCTTCATCCACCGGGAAACTGGTAATCGCTTCGCGGTTCTGCACTTTTTTGAGAT
The DNA here is from genome assembly GCA_016764155.1 of Rhizobiaceae bacterium. Classification (GTDB taxonomy): domain Bacteria; phylum Pseudomonadota; class Alphaproteobacteria; order Rhizobiales; family Rhizobiaceae. The sequence continues at coordinate 697 of JAESSK010000012.1, read as the reverse complement.
CAATTTTGCCAGACCAGACCGGCTGGCCCAAATCATCACGAACAGTGTCGATATTATATCCGCTCAACTGACTGAGAAAATCAGAACCGGACAAAAGTCTGGAAAGCGCCCTTTCGCCAACCCGAAATAGTTCCAGATCAGCCTGATCAGCATTCACAGAAATGATTGGAAATCCATGACGTCCGGAAGTCGGTAGAACAAAATTATTACCGTCAAAACGCAACGATGCCTCTCTGTCGCGCACATAGGAATTCATCACAACAGGTTTTAGCAGGGATTCGCCAACCGTTGATGGCAGGCCAGTACGAAGGGTAATGCGGTAGGATTTTCCATGCTCCAGCCCAACAGCACATAATTGACGCTCATTCTGCTCAATCGCAGCGGCTTTTCCATCCACCGTCATGAAGGTGGCATAATCTATNCCGGATTTNATCAGCGGTTCGGAAAATTGNACNCAAATGCGNGGNGTACTGGTTTCCACATCNACATTGTTTGCGGTAACCCGAAACCCATGCGTCTCACGCAAATTCTGATAGGCAGCNGCNAANGATTGCGAATGTTGTAATGCGAGGCTCGCCTTCATCGATTCCAGCGCCGGNCGGTACAGNCTATTCNANTGAAANGCCGCNCCCAAAATATTCAAAGCACGCGCCCGCATTGAAAGCGTTCTCGACGATTTATAGCCGTTCAACGCCGC
>JAESSK010000011.1 GCA_016764155.1 Rhizobiaceae bacterium | reverse complement strand
CATCTTCATTGGTCAGCAATCTGGATGCGGCGATTGTCATCATTTCGTCGGGAGTAAAATCTACCATTATTTTGCTCCTCTCAAATGGGCAACACGACCTTCAAAAACTTCCGGGCCAACATTCATCACATTGTCTTCCATCCATTTTGCAAACAAATCCCGGTCTGCCGAGATCTTCGCCCATTCCTTATAGGCGACATTATCGCGCTGATAATAATTGTGGGTGTAGGACGGATGCGCCCCGCCCGGCACCACGCAAATTGCATCGACCACGAAGTGCGGCAGGATGCATGTGNTGGGATGCATGTCGTCGAAATCATCAACGATNTCTTCAACNGTTACGATGGNTTTTTNAGCGNNAAGNACGGCTTCTTTTTGAATGCCGATAATGCCNTCGANCANCACTTCNCCNCGCTTNTTTGCNCGNTGNGCATGGATGACNGNNACCTCTGNTTGNACGGANGGAATNGCCGCNAGTTTTTCGCCNGTNAACGGGCAAATCACGTGCTTGATATTCGGGTTCACCTTGGCAAGATCCGCACCAAGGAAACCTCTGAAAATTGCGCAGGGCAATCCGGCGGCACCAGCTTCATAAGCATTGGCCATGGCACTGTGGGAATATTCTTCATAGGTGATGCCGCGAGGATATTCATGCTCGATGGAATCGCGCACCCGCTTCAACAGCCCAACGCCCGGATTTCCCATAAAGGAGAAAATAAGCTTTTTAATACAACCCATTCCCACCATTTGATCATAAATGATATCAGGGGTCATACGAATTGCCGTCAGGTCTTTACGACCCTGACGGATGATTTCATGGGCAGCAGCATGAGGGATTAGATGTGTAAATCCCTCAAGCGCAATTACCTGTCCATCTTTAATATATTTGGCCACTGCATCCTGCAGTGACATGAATTTATCCGACATGATTAGCTTCCGTTAAATGTCAAAAAATACGGTTTCGTTTTCGCCCTGCAGGACGATGTCGAATGTGTATTCGCTCTCGCCTGTTTTCTTGCCAATCAGGGTTGGTACGCGCACCTGATGTTCAAGACGGGTGAGGATTGGATCGGCTGCATTTGCAGCTTCTTCTTCCGGGAAATACATGCGGGTATGGAGCCCCACATTGATGCCGCGAGCCACCACCCAAAAAGTGATATGGGGTGCCATTGGGCGGCCATCAAAGAAAGGAACAATGCCCGGTTTGATGGTTTCAAACACATATTCGCCAGAGGTGTAGTCGCCAGCTTTGCGTCCCCAACCGGTGAAATTACTATCGGCTTCGCCGCGGTGTTCATTGGCTGCAGGATAAAGACCGTTATGATCTGCCTGCCAGATTTCCAGCATGACGTCTTTCAACGGTGTACCGGTTCCATCGATGACTTTACCGCGAATGGTAATGCGCTCGCCTTGGGTTTTATCATTGACCATGCTCGCGCCAAGGTCTTCAGGATAAACGCCTTCAATGCCGCAGAAATTCGGTACGCAACCGATATGCACGTAAGGGCCAGCGGTTTGCGAAGCGGACTCTTTTAAGAGGTTCAGTTTCTGGACCATATTAATTGCCCTCCATACGGTTTTCAAACATTGTAGAGCGACGGCCCCGCAATACGATATCAAATTTATAGGCCCGCGCATCCATCGGAACCGTGTTCGCCATATCAAGAGGTGCAATCAAATCATCGATAGCATTCTGATCGGTAATGGTCCGGATGATCGGACAATGAGGGATCATCGGATCGCCTTCGAAATACATTTGCGTAATCAAACGTTGCGCGAATGCATGGCCGAATACCGAAAAGTGGATATGAGCAGGACGCCAGTCATTGGGACCATTTGGCCATGGATATGCACCGGGCTTGATCGTACGGAAACTATAATTGCCGTGCTCATCGGTGATGCAGCGACCGCAACCGCCGAAATTTGGATCAAGGGAGGCAACATAGCCTTCCTTGGCGTGGCGATATCTGCCACCAGCATTTGCTTGCCAGACTTCCAGCAGACAATCTGGAACACCGTTGCCGTTTTCATCTAATACACGTCCGTGCACGATGATGCGCTGACCGATGGCACTTTCGCCGGGAGATGCGAAATTGGTCATCATATCGTTATCGAGATCGCCGAGCATTGAGTGGCCGAATACCGGACCGGTAATTTCGCTCAATGTGTTATTCATGGAAATCAGCGCTTTGTTCGGCGAACGAACGACGCTGGTTTTATACCACGGAGTGTAGGCATCTGGCTGACGCACGCGATCGCGCGGGAAATAGCCTCCTGATACCGTTTTTTGATTAGACTTCATTTATTTTTCTCCAACCTTGTTGAGGTCAATGCCCATTTCAGAATAAGTTTTCTTGGCGATTTTGATGGCGCTATTGGCTGCGGGAACACCTGCATAAACTGCCACATGCATCATCGCTTCGCGAATGTCTTCAATTGTCGCACCTGTGTTTGCAGTCGCCCTCACATGCATGGCGACTTCTTCGTCATGGCCGAGTGCTGCCAACAATGCGATTGTTACCATGGAGCGTTCGCGCTTGCTCCAATGGTCGCTTGACCAAACTGAACCCCATGCACCTTCGGTGATGAATTCCTGAAAGCCTGCATCAAATTCGGTGATATTGGCGGATGCNCGATCCACATGCGCGTCACCCAGCACGGAGCGGCGAGTGGCCATTCCGGTGTTGTAACGCTCTGATTTTTCTGTAGTTTTTGACACGATCAAAGTCCCTTATAGAAATCAAGAAATAAACGAGCGGTTTCTTCCGGCTCTTCAATGCAAGGCAAATGACCCGGACCATCGATGATTTCAAAGCGTGAATTTTCGATAAGCTCATGGGTTTTTGCCACCATTTCCGGCGGGGTAGAACCATCGTTTGACCCTACCAGCAACATGGTCGGAACCTTGATAGATTTAGCGATTTCCGTAAAATCAGCGTCCCTCAAAGCAGCACTTGTGCCGCAGTAACCCTCAACGGGCGTGCGTATCAACATATTGCGNTAGCCTGCAAAATCTGGGTTATCGGCCTTGCGNTANCTTTCAGAAAACCAGCGTTCCAAAATAGGCGNTTCNAGCACNTCGAGACCACCTTCATTGACCGCNTTGATGCGGTCATTCCACATGCTTTCCACACCGATTTTATGACCTGTATCAGAAAGNACCAGCGCACGAACGAGATCNGGNCGNTTACCGTAGACNCCCTGAACGATCATNCCACCAACGGATAGACCGACCAGAACCGCNTCTTTTACGTCNAACGCATCGAGCAAAGCGATGAGATCACCTACATGCTGATCCATCTTATANGGCTGNGGNGTAACATCGGANAGGCCGTGNCCACGCTTATCATAGCGGATGAAACGGGCGTTCAAACCATTTGACTTGAGCGAGGCAATCATTGCGTCCCAAATGCGGAAATCGGTTCCCAGCGAATTGGAAAATACGATAACGGGCGCAGATTTATCGCCCTCGTCAGCGTAGTGAAGTGCAATATCGTTCAATTGAATAAATGGCATAAGACTTCTCCCTCCCGGTTTAGTACCATCATCAAATGGTTATGTATAATGAAGTTTTCTTTCTTATTCATAACCAAAATGATATAGGTTCTCCATGACCTCAATCAGCTCACGCATAAAATTCCGGCACCTGCAGTGTTTTATAGAAACAGCCCGACTCCAAAGCGTGGGTAAAGCTGCCAAAAATCTATCCATTTCGCAACCCGCGGTCTCCAAGACCTTGCGGGAACTGGAAGATGAACTGGGGGTAAAGCTGTTTGAGCGCACCGGGCGCAGCATTCGTTTGTCGGGATATGGAGAAATATTCCAACGCTACGCCGGTGCCAGTATTTCCTCCCTCAAACAGGGGGTTGATCTTGTGGCGCAGGCGCGTTCAACGGGGGGATTCAGGATCAGAATTGGCGCATTGCCAACCGTCTCAACCAAGGTGCTGCCCAATGCAATTGCCGCTTTCAAACAACAAGATAGCGATACAATTGTCGAAATTCTTACCGGTGAAAACGCGGTATTGATGTCGCAATTGCAATTGGGTGATCTTGATCTTGTGGTGGGTCGATTAACAAGACCGGAACGTATGCTTGGCCTTAGCTTTGAACATCTCTACACCGAGCAGATCGGACTGTTTGTGCGCGAGGGACATCCTTTGCTTGCAAAAAAGCCGTTTGTTTTGGAGGAAATTGCTAATTTCACGGTTCTAATGCCTGGAAAAGGAGCGGTTATCCGCCCGACGGTGGACCAATTCCTGACGGCCAATGGGTTTGGCAATTTTTCCGATGTCATCGAGACTGTATCGACAGCCTTTTGCAAAACCTTTGTGAGAGAGACGGATGCGGTGTGGATTATTTCTCACGGCGTGGCGATCGATCAGTTGGACGCGGGAATGATTGTCGAATTGCCGGTGGATACATCCACAACCACAGGCCCGGTAGGATTGACCATGCGGACAGAAACACCCCTGCCCTTGCCTGCGCAATTGCTGGTGCATCATATTCGTGAAGCATCACAAATTTAAAATAGGAAGTGGGCTTAGAAAAGGAAAACGGGGCGGCACATTCTTCAATGTAAGCCACCCCGTATTTATGCGTATTATCATTCTTTGCCGATCAAAGGGATCAAGGCGGTAGTTTTTGGCGCTTTTCACACTCTTTTTATCAATAACGGCGCTTTTCGCACTCTTATTATTGACCGTTGGACTGCATCCATTGTGATGAATGAACGTCCCTGTAATTCTTAGACTTTTTCTGGCAACAAAGAGCCACCAGCCGTGAGCGGAAACAAACACTAAACCTTAAAAGGTTTTAGTGGGTTGTGATCCATTCGCGGGCAGCACGCTGAGCTTCAGCGATTTGCGATTTATCCATCACATAAGCCAATTCTTCGCGGCGTTCTTTTGCCAAATCATTGCCGCGATAAGCTGCAAGGTTGAACCACTTATGGGCAGCAAGAATATCTGCGTCGCCATCTCTGCCGGTTGCATAGATTAATCCAAGTTCAAACATGATTTCTGCATTACCAGTTGCAGCCATGTCGGCGAAGTTTGTTTCATTTATTTCAAAACGTGCCATTTTATATGCCTTTGTTTTTGTGTCCGCTCATCAAGCCAAACCATCTGACTACCAGTTGTGTTGGCCTTGTTTTCGATGAGTTCACAATGGCCCCAATGGTTAAAACTGGCGTTAAAAACAATGCTTAACCAGGAACAAACAAAAACAAAATGAGTCGTAAAATTTAGATTTGATTCACTTTGTAATTTGAATGATTTCAGATAGTTAGACCGATTTTTACCATTGATTCAGGTTTGAATTTCAAGCTTTTCGTAACTATGAAAGCGATTGATTGATTCTACTTTGAATCAAATTGAAGCAAACCGGTTAGATAATTGCGCCATTATTGTTCATTTGCGCGTTTTCATAGAACATGCAGCACTGCCTTNTAATAAGTGTCGTTCTGGAGGAGAGAATAAAAGAAAGAGCGCACTATTCNCTGGCAGTTTGCCCGAATAATATTTTCTGGGCTTCNTTATCATCGGCGAGGTTTGTTTTGCTGCGCATTTCCACGCCGATCTCAATACCCTTTGCTACGGCTGGTCGTGCCATCATGCGTGCAAACCACGCTTTGAGATTTGGGAATTCGTTTAAATCCTGCCCCTGACGCTGATGGGGCTTGATCCAGCCGATGATCGCGATATCGGCAATTGAAAAATCACCAGCCACATAATCACGATCCGCCAATCGCTTGTTCAACACGCCATAAAGGCGGTTACACTCNTTGGTGTAGCGGTTNACGGCGTATTCAACTTTTTCCTGGGAATATTCACGAAAATGGTGNGCTTGCCCGGCCATTGGCCCGAGACCGCCCATTTGCCACATCAACCATTGCTCGACCTCTACACGGCCCCGTTCATCGCTGCCATAGAATTTGCCGAACTTNCGTCCCAGATATTGCAGNACTGCNCCGGATTCAAAGACCGAGATNGGTTCATCGCCNGGNCCCTCCGGATCNACAATGGCGGGCGTNCGGTTATTGGGAGCAATTTTCAAAAAATCCGGCTCGAACTGCTCACCNACGGCAATATTCACATAATGCAATTCATAAGGAGCNCCTAACTCCTCTAACATAATGGATATTTTCCAGCCATTGGGCGTCGCCCAAAAATGAAGTTCAATAGGTTTCGTCTGAGTCATTTTAAAGAATCCCTTAATATTCTGGAGTCTATAACTGCTTACTCAGGCATAACGGCAAGTATTATTGCAGTCTTTACACAGCTTGTTGNCNGTCACAAATTTGCGACTTCATGAANTAATCCTGAACGAAGCAATCATCATGAGTTCATCGAGAATGGGGCACATTGGGTACAGTCAATTCGAGGAGATTAAAGCGCATGAGTGGAACCGGACTATATCGACAGTTNTTACTGATTACGTTGATNGTAGGATGTGCTGGAATATATTTTGCCAATATGAGCTAAAAATGCTCGCGAATGTCTTATCATTCGAGTAAAATGAAGAATGAAAAACAAAAAAAATGTAATAGAACACAAAATCATCAGCCCTGAATATGGGGAGATGAATTCCTTCAATGACGCGAAAGAAGCGGTTGCTGAATTACAGCGGCTTTATTCTATGAGCGTTGATTTTTTACGTGATAAATTTGATCGNATCATGGAAGGCGGCGATATTGAGGGTCATTACCGCGCCTTTTATCCGCAGATATGGATTGTCACCACNTCCTTTGCCAAGATTGATACACGTCTTTCCTTNGGTCATGTGAGCGGTCCCGGCGAGTATTTCACCACGGTGACGCGACCAGATCTATTTGGTCCCTATCTTGAAGATCAGATCGCTTTGTTGATGGAAAACCATAATGTTCCGATTGAAATCTCCATTTCAGACTCGGTTATTCCACTGCATTTTGCATTTCCCGAGGGCGCNCATGTGGAAGGATCCATTCAGGACCATCTGGACCGCCCNTTGCGCGACGTATTCGACGCGCCCGATCTTGCTGCAACCGATGATCGTATCGCCAATGGCAATATTGATTATGAAAATGGCGAACCGAGGCCGCTGGCACCGTTTACCGCTCCGCGCATCGATTATTCCCTGCACCGTCTGGCGCATTATACCGGAACCAGCCCGAGCCATTTCCAGAACTTNGTGATGTTCACCAANTATCAGTTCTATATGAGCGAGTTCGTGGATTNNGCCAAGAACGCATTGAACGACCCNAAGAGTGGTTATGTGGCCTTCGTGGAACCGGGTAATTTCATTTGCAAAGCCGGTGACGACCAAAGCAAAATGGGCAAGCCGCTGGCAAAAATGCCGCAAATGCCGACCTATCACCTGAAAAAAGCCGATGGTTCCGGCATTACGCTGGTCAATATCGGCGTTGGGCCATCCAATGCCAAAACCATCACCGACCACGTGGCCGTTTTGCGCCCCCATACATGGCTGATGCTTGGCCATTGCGCCGGGCTTCGCAACACCCAGTCGCTGGGCGATTATGTTCTGGCGCACGCTTATTTGCGCGAAGATCATGTGCTTGATGATGATTTGCCGGTCTGGATACCGATACCGGCACTGGCGGAAGTTCAAATCGCGCTGGAAGAAGCGGTGGAAGAAATCACCGGCTTTAGCGGCTATGAACTTAAAAAGATCATGCGGACAGGCACGGTGGCAACCATNGATAACCGCAACTGGGAATTGCGCGATCAAAGNGGNCCCGTAGCAAGGCTGTCGCAATCACGGGCCATCGGTCTCGATATGGAATCTGCTACCATCGCTGCCAATGGCTACCGCTTCCGCGTCCCCTATGGCACGCTGCTATGCGTCTCGGACAAACCCTTGCACGGCGAATTGAAACTTNCGGGCATGGCTACGGATTTCTATACCAAACAGGTAGCGCAACACTTGCTTATCGGCATCTGCGCGATGGAAAAACTCAGTGAAATGCCATCGGAACGCCTGCATTCAAGGAAGCTGCGTTCGTTTGACGAAACNGCGTTTCAATANGNATGGTGCGCGGNGTNAAGGNTACNCANGGATATTCAGANCAATCNGCTGATCTCTTGTCCAGATATGACAGCATATCGTTTGANGNTGTCCATGCTTCNGTCANGCANCTGATACCNGAAGCNNCGGGTAATGCCCTTGATCTTGGCGCAGGCACAGGGCGCGATGCAGCGCATNTGGCAGGTCTGGGGCACAAGGTCGTGGCGGTGGAGCCAACTGATGAATTTCGAAATTCGGCGTCCAAGCTTTACCCCCATATTGAATGGATTGACGATGCATTGCCACACATTGGCAAAATAGCTGATAGAATTGGNCAATTCGATTTCATCATGGCAACGGCCATGTGGATGCATCTGGATGAAGCCGAGCGCAAAATCGCCATGCACACTGTCGCTAGGCTATTGAAGCCTGAAGGCCTATTGATCATGTCGATCCGGTGCGGGCCAACGCCAGTCGGACGTATAATGTTCGATGTGTCGGCATCCGAAACAAAATTACTCGCGGCGAATGATGGACTAGAGGTGATATTTGATACTGTCACGCCATCGCTTGGGGAGGCCAATAAAAAAGCTGGCGTCCAATGGCTGCGTTTGGTTTTTCAAAATTCGTCCCTTTGAGAATAAAACGATCACAGTGTGCCAAACTGCACGCCGGATTTTATTCATCCCATCTATCTTAAGATCATGGGAAGGACATTACGGACTTTCTTGCCAGAAGCTCCCGGTTAACGCCCCTACCGGGGGCTTTTGGTACTTAAAAAGATAGATTGCACCACAATTAAACGATGCGGCATAAGCCGTTTTTGCAGGTGAAAGCCCTAATCGTCGCGGGTGTTACCCTACTGCTAGAGCTTTGGCCCGAATGTCCTTCAATTTCTCGACTTCCTCTTTTGGAAGCAGAATAGGTTCGACGATTGCTTCCCCTGTTTGAGGGTTGAAGAATGGAGAACGTTTGTGTTCGCCAGTTAGTCGCCATTTCAAAAGCATCGCAGCATATCTGATTAACATTAGATACACTGCGAATTTGGATGAATTTTTCTCCGGTTCAGGGCTGTTTACCCGCGCTCGAATGGGGCCTAGAACATCCGCCAGTTTTCCATTCCCCGCCGATTGTTCAAGGGATGCCGTGTGCATAGCCATGAACGGGACCGAGGGAGAACCAAATGTGTTAGCGAGATTGCTTTTGCAACAATCCGCATACCAACGAACGGGACCTTTTGGGGAGAGGCGCAGAGAAGTGATGAACTCCGCACCCTTGGTAATTTCCAATTGCCCGGGAGAAATTTGAAAAAGATCCGAACCGCCATCTTCGTCCAGCATGCTGTCTGCCTTTCCAAGATATTCAGCAAATGCCTGACACCAAATGCAATAACACGTGACACGGTTGACGTGGCCACCCGACATTTTATGCGCGACGCCCTCCACAGAACCGCATTCACAACGAACAGTCATATCATTTGGCATGGTTTGCTCCTCTGGCTTAAAAAACTCCCGCAATCCCAATCAAAGCTTAAAGATTAGGATAAACTGGCCCCTCGCCGCCTTGCGGACAGGTCCATGTGATGTTGTGATTTGGATCTTTGATATCGCAGGTTTTGCAGTGGACGCAGTTTTGGCTGTTGATTACGAATTTTGCGTCTTTGGCTTCTGCTTCCTTGCCAGCGGGGATCGAATTTCCTTCGGCATCGGTCCATTCGTAAACCCCTGCCGGACAGTAGCGCTGGGAAAGCCCCGCAAAAACCATCAGTTCTGATTTTTTCTGCAAATCCATATCGGCAATTTTAAGATGTACCGGCTGCTCTTCCGCGTGATTGGTGTTTGACAGAAATACCGACGACAAACGGTCGAACGTGGTTTTACCATCGGGTTTTGGATAATCGATTGGTGTGTGTTCTGCTGCAGGTTGGGTTGATTGAGCATCGTTTTTCAAATGCGGCATCGTGCCGAAGGGCGACCACCCGCCGAATAGGGTTGTACACCACATATCAAAGCCGGAGACCATCGTACCAATCAGCGTTCCGAATTTGGTAACCAGCGGCTTGGTATTGCGAACCTTATAGAGGTCTTTACCGATGGCGCTATCACGCCAGCTATCATTGTAGCTGGTTAGTTCATCGTGTTCGCGCCCAGCGGCCAATGCTTCGACCACTTTTTCTGCGGCCAAAATGCCGGATAACATGGCGTTATGTGACCCTTTAATGCGCGGCACATTCATGAAGCCTGCGCCGCAGCCGATCAATGCCCCACCGGGGAAGCAAAGTTTTGGTACACTTTGCAGGCCGCCCTGGGTCATGGCGCGTGCGCCGTAAGATATCCGTTTGGCACCTTCGAAAAGTGGCGCGACTTTCGGGTGGGTTTTAAAACGCTGGAACTCATGGAACGGCGAGAGATACGGGTTTTTATAACCAAGCGCCACCACATAGCCCACATAGACCTGATTATCTTCCAAATGGTAGATGAACGAGCCACCATCGGCAGAAGAACCAAGCGGCCAGCCGAGGCTATGTTGCACTAGACCGGGTTTGTGGTTTTCGGGTTTAACTTCCCAAAGCTCTTTTATGCCGAGGCCAAATTTTGGTGGGCTGACATCCTTTGCCAGATCATATTTTTTAATCAGTTGTTTGGAAAGCGAGCCGCGTGCGCCCTCACTGAACAACACATATTTACCGAGCAAGGCCATGCCGCGTTCATAGGATGGTCCGGGGGTGCCATCTTTTTGCAGGCCCATATCGCCGGTGGCGACACCAATCACGGTATCATTTTCATAGATCAATTCAGAAGCGGCAAATCCCGGGTAGATTTCCACTCCAAGTCCTTCGGCCTTCTCAGCCAGCCAGCGGCAGACATTTCCCAGAGAGACAATGTAATTGCCATCATTGCTCATCAGGCCGGGCATGGTGAAATTGGGAATGGTGAAACCGCCGGTTTTGCTCAGGAAGATGAATTTATCATC
>JAESSK010000010.1 GCA_016764155.1 Rhizobiaceae bacterium | reverse complement strand
GGATTTTGTGACGCGGCTGTTTGTGGCCAATACCCATACGCCGATATTGTTCTTCTCCTCACGCGGCATTGTTTACAAATTGAAAGTTTGGAAATTGCCGCTTTCTGCGCCGCAAGCAAGGGGCAAGGCTCTGATCAATATTCTGCCTCTGGAACAGGGCGAACGCATTACCACGATTATGCCGCTGCCAGAGGATGAAGAGAGCTGGAACGAGTTGGATATTGTCTTTGCAACCACGCAAGGTACGGTTCGACGCAATAAGCTTTCCGATTTTGTTCAGGTCAACCGTAATGGCAAGATCGCCATGAAGCTTGATGATGGCGATGGTATTGTGGGTGTTGAAACCTGCGACGAAGATGCAACGATCCTGCTGACTAGCCAAAAAGGCCAGTGTATCCGCTTTGCAGTGACCGATGTGCGGGTGTTTACCGGACGGAATTCTGTCGGTGTTCGCGGTATCAGACTGGCTCCGGAAGATTTGGTGATCTCGATGACTGTGCTGAACCCGTCTCAGGCGGAAGCATGGGAGCGGACAGCCTTCCTGAAACGTCGTCGGGCGCTGGATGCGCTTGAAGAGGGTGCGGAAATCGAACCAATCAGTGATGATGAGGACGATACGGATCAGGTTTTGGGCGATGAGCGCTTTGAAATTATGCGTACCCAGGAACAGATGATCCTTGCGATTTCCGAAAATGGCTTTGGCAAGCGTTCTTCCAGCCATGAATATCGGGTATCTGGTCGTGGCGGCAAAGGTATTGCTGCCATGTCGATGTCGGATCGTAACGGGCCGCTGATTTCTGTTTTCCCTGTGTTGGATAATGATGAAATCATGCTGGTAACCGATGGTGGTCAGCTCATTCGTTGCCCGATTTCAGGCATTCGTGTGGCTGGACGTTCGACCCAGGGAGTGACTGTTTTCAAGACTGCAAAAAATGAAAAAGTTGTTTCCGTAGAACGTGTTAGCGAAAGTGATGAAGAAGATGAATCAATTGACGGCGAGGGTGCGGAAGTAAGCGCTGAAGCTGGTGGTGATGATGGAAATGAGGCCTAGAATTTAAAATTCTTGGCAGTGTTTGCTAAGGCTCATTTGATTGCTCTTCCCAAGAAGGGAGTAATTGTGCGTACTCTATTTTGTGTGTTTGTCGTGCTTTTTGCGATGCCGCTTGCTCATGTTCATGCCAAAACACTGAGTTATAAGGTGAAAATCGGTCAAAAGATTCAACTAGGAACGCGGGTCTTGATTAATACGAAGACCTGTAAAGTTTTTCGCGTTGAAAAGTATACGATTATTAAAAAACCGAAGCTTGGCCGTCTTAAGTTTGCAGTTGAAAATCGCCTGCTTAAAGGAGTCGGTAACGCACCCACGAAGCGTTGTGCCGGTAAGAAATACAAGACGAGAGTGATCTATTATGTGGCGGGCAAGTCTAAAGGCAAGGACAGCTTTAGCCTGTACAGCGCGACCGATGGTAAACGTGGTCGTGTGAAATTTTCTGTCAAAATACGCTAATTGGTATTCTCATTGCTTTCTCTCCATGAGATGCTTAGCCTGAAGCGATAGATTTATTAGGTAGTTTTCATGACATTTGCAGCGCTTTTAACCTTTGCTATTGCTAGCTTTTTCATCGCCATTGTCCCCGGGCCAACGGTTACCGTGATTGTTGCCAATTCTTTACGCCATGGCACAAAAGCCGGGCTTTTGAACATTCTTGGCACGCAAATTGGCGTTTTCATGATGATGCTGATTGTGGCGTTCAGTCTGGATACGGTGATTGCGGTGATGGCCCAGTCGTTCTTCTGGCTGAAGCTTGCAGGTGCTGGATATTTGATCTGGCTCGGCATTAAAATGCTGCGTTCTGATGGCAGTCTTGCTTTGCATAATGATGAGGGCGTCATTGTTCCACCGAAACCCAAGGGCGGGTTCATTCTGCAGGGTTTCATTGTGATCTGCTCAAACCCGAAGGCTTTGGTGCTATTTGGTGCGTTTATCCCGCAATTTGTGGGGCAGGCAGAAGATGCTTTTAGCCAAACCATGATTCTTGGTCTGATCTTTATGACGGTCGCCACGGTGTTTGATTGTCTCTATGCGGTGCTGGCGGGTGGTGCTGGTGCATTTCTCACAAGAAACCGGGTGCGCCTTGTNGAGCGCATGAGCGGCATATTTCTAATTTGTGGTGGGATTTGGCTGGCAACGTTGAAGCGGGCTTAATACGTCGCCTAAAACGACCCATTGCCGTTTTGAATTGACTGGAGGTGCAANTCAAAACGGCTCTCAAAGGGCCGGGTCGTGTACATTTGGTTCCAATGCATGGACCCTAGGGATGCGTTATGGCTAGTCGACGAATCTCGCCGGAGTGGCCACTTTGCGATTACTGACCTTCAGGCTGTTGAACAAATAAGCGCGATATTCCCGTTGCTGAGAATAAAATGCCACGCCCATCAGGCTGACTGCCATTGTGATAGCTATAATAAGAATTACCATTCCTGTTACTCCCTGTACTATGAAACGAAGAAATTTACGTTTGATTTCCAAAATGTTTCAAATTTTAATAAGCGGGGTTATTTCCCGTCTTAAACTCAATTTAAGCGATGTGAGCGATTGGAAATGTGCATTTTGGCACATGTCAGCGAATAATAGGGTTAATCAGGGGTAAAACAGGCTTGCGATGGTGCGCAACCCGTGACAAAACAGGCTTTATGAAAAGAATTGCCTATTATCCTGGATCATTTGATCCCCTGACCAACGGCCACATCGACGTGTTGCACAAAGCAATGGCACTCGCGGATGTGGTGGTGATTGGTATTGGTATTCAGCCGGGTAAAACCGGCGTGTTTTCCTTTGATGAGCGTGTGGCGCTTATTAAAGCTTCAACACAGGATATCGCGTCTGATCGGCTGCGTATTGAATCCTTTGGTGGTCTTGTGGTCGAGGCTGCAAAAAAAGCAGGGGCGCAAGTTCTGGTTCGTGGGCTTCGTGATGGCAGCGATTTGGACTATGAAATGCAGATGGCAGGGATGAATCAGGCCATGGACGGCGATATTACAACGGTTTTTGTTCCGGCAAGCCCGGAAGTTAGACCTATCACCGCCACATTGGTGCGCCAGATTGCGAAAATGGGCGGCGATGTTTCGTCCTTCGTTCCAGCAGCAGTGTTGGCGGAACTCAACAACAAATTCTAATTTTAATTCTCAGGAGTACTAGATGAGAAACGTTCGACTTATGATTGCATTTTTGGTTTTGACCGCAAGTATGGTCCTTTCACCAATAATGGCTAATGCGGCTGATAAGCTTGCACTTAAACTTAAAGACGGGGAAGTGATCATTACCCTGCGGCCTGATTTGGCACCCAAACATGTGGAGCGCATCAAGACGCTGGCATCTGAAGGCTTTTATGATGGCATCGTGTTTCACCGGGTTATTCCGGGCTTTATGGCGCAAACTGGCGATCCAACGGGCACCGGACGCGGTGGTTCAAAGCTGGGAGATTTGAAGGCTGAATTCACTGATACAAATTTTGACACTGGTGTTTTGGGCATGGCTCGTTCCAGCGATCCTGACAGTGCTAATTCACAATTCTTCATTATGTTGGCAGAAGGTGATTTCCTAAACGGACAATATACGGTATTTGGAGAAGTTACCTCGGGTATGGAGTTCGTACAAAAGATCAAAAAAGGAACGCGTGCAGGCAATGGCGCTGTGAGCAATCCGGATACAATCATTTCGATGAAAGTTATGAATTAATAGGCTGTTTTTTTAACAGCAGGGCGACAAAAACAGGAATTACAATGGCTGACTATAAAGACGCAGAAAATACACTGGTTATGGAAACAACCAAAGGTACAATCACAATCGAGTGCCTGCCAGACGGTGCACCGGGCCATGTGGCACGGATTAAAGAATTGGCGCGTGAAGGATTTTACGATGGTATCGTATTCCACCGTGTGATTGAAGGTTTCATGGCTCAGGGCGGTGATCCAACGGGCACAGGCATGAGCGGTTCAGGCAAGAATTTGAAAGCTGAATTCAACGATGTTGAACACGTGCGCGGCATTTGCTCGATGGCACGTGCGCAGGATCCTGATTCTGCCGATAGCCAGTTCTTCATCTGCCTAGATGACGCGCGCTTTCTCGATCGTCAATATACGGCCTGGGGCCGGGTGATTGAAGGCATGGATGTTGCTGATAAATTCAAACGCGGCGAGCCGGTTGTTGATCCCGATTCTATCGTTTCAATGAAAGTTGCTGCCGACCTTTAAATCGGAGATAAGCTATGAAGCTGGAGAAAGTGACTGAGTTAATTGAGGCCGTCGATGTGAACATTGCCGGCTCCACGTTTCGCAATGTGGATATGTCCAGTGTTAAGCTGGATGAAGTTAATTTCAGTGGCTCCAGCATTCATAGTGCCGATATGTCCGATATGAAAATAGATGGCGCAAATTTGTCAGGGTTGAGTATTTCCAACGCAAACCTGACAAATGCGTCGTTTGATGATGTTCTCCTAACTGGCGCCAGAATTCATGGTATCTTGATATCTGATTTGCTGGAAGTTTATGAAAAACAGAAAGCTGGTTCGTAGCATTCTCTCCTACCTCTGCGACGGTTTGAGAGACAGCATCCAGATTTATTCATGCGTGTTGACCTTTTCGATTTTGATCTGCCCGAAGAGCTGATTGCGCTTCGGCCTGCAACGCCGCGTGATGCGTCGCTTATNCTTGTGGTGCGCTCTGGTGAATCTATGGGTGAAACCACCACCGGTGACCTTGCTGATTTGCTGCAACCCGGTGATGCNCTGGTTTTCAATGATACAAAAGTTATTCCTGCACAGCTTACGGGTGTTCGTGAGCGTAATGGCTCGATAGCGCATATCGGNGTTACGCTGCATATGCGGATGTCTTCAGATACATGGGCGGGATTTGTAAAAGGCGCGAAGAAANTAAAGGTTTCGGACCGGGTTTCTTTTGGNGATGAAGCCGNTGATGGTGTGCTTTGGGCATCTGTTATCGACAAGGGCGAAGCGGGCGAAATCACCTTCCAATTCGATGTCTCTGGCGAAACCTTGGACGAGGCGTTTGTCAAAGTAGGGCAGGTGCCTTTGCCGCCCTATATTGCTTCAAAACGCGCGATTGATAGCCGCGATGACGAGGATTATCAGACGATCTATGCGGATGAAAAAGGGGCGGTTGCCGCACCCACCGCTGGTTTGCATTTCACCCCTGAACTGTTTGAAAAACTCGAAGCGCAAGGCATCTCAAAACATTTTGTGACGCTTCACGTGGGGGCGGGGACGTTCCTGCCCGTGAAGGTGGATGACACCGACGATCATAAAATGCACTCTGAGATTGGTGTGGTAAGTGCCGAGACTGCCGAAGCGCTGAATGCTGTTCGTGCCAAGGGTGGGCGGATTGTATCGGTTGGCACCACGTCTTTGCGCTTACTCGAAAGTGCTACTGGGGAAGATGGTGTGATACAGCCATGGTCGGGTGCTACCGATATTTTCATTACGCCGGGATATAAATTTCGCGCCGTTGATTTGTTGATGACCAATTTCCATTTACCGAAATCTACGCTCTTTATGCTGGTTTCGGCCTTTGCCGGAACCTCGGAAATGCGCGACGCCTATCAATTTGCCATTAAAAATGGCTATAGGTTTTATTCATATGGTGATAGCAGCTTGCTGCACCTCAAGGATTAAAGAACATGGCCTTTAAATTCAATCTTATTAAAACCGATGGCAAAGCCCGTCGGGGCGTTATCACCATGCCTCGTGGCGAGGTTCGTACGCCTGCCTTTATGCCGGTTGGCACCGCAGGCACTGTCAAAGCGATGTATCTCGATCAGGTGCGCGACCTTGGTGCCGATATCATATTGGGTAACACCTATCACTTAATGCTGCGCCCGGGTGCCGAACGGGTAGCAAAATTGGGCGGTTTGCACGAATTTGCTCGTTGGAAATATCCAATCCTGACCGATTCAGGTGGGTTTCAGGTGATGTCGCTGGCCAAATTGCGCAAGCTCGATGAAAAAGGCGTGACCTTTAAATCCCACGTGGATGGTCAATCTTATGAGCTAACACCGGAACGCTCGATTGAAATTCAAATGTTGCTCGATGCCGATATTCAAATGCAATTGGATGAGTGCATTCGCTTGCCAGCAGAACGCGCCGAGATTGAAAGGGCGATGGAACTATCCTTGCGCTGGGCTGAGCGCTCAGCAATTGCTTTTGGTAACCAGCCGGATAGGGCGATGTTTGGTATTGTTCAGGGGGGTGATTTGCCTGATTTGCGCATTCGCTCTGCCGAAGCGCTGGTGGCTATGGATTTGAAGGGCTATTCGATTGGCGGGTTGGCTGTGGGCGAACCGCAAGACGTAATGCTTGCAACGCTTGCCGAGACTTGTCCGGTGCTGCCAGTTGAAAAGCCACGCTATCTGATGGGCGTTGGCACGCCCGATGATTTGCTCAAATGCGTTGGCGAGGGCGTTGATATGTTTGATTGTGTTATGCCGACACGGGCAGGGCGGCACGGTCTTGCTTATACCAGACATGGCAAAATCAATCTGCGCAATGCGCGTCATGCAGAAGACCATCGGCCATTGGATGAGGAATCATCATGTCCTGCTGCGCGCGATTATTCCCGTGCCTATCTACATCATTTGATACGCTCCAATGAGTCTTTGGGCGGTATGCTTTTAAGCTGGAATAATCTGCATTATTATCAGCAATTAATGCAAGGCATGCGGGACGCTATTGAAGCCGGAAAATTTGCTGATTTCGGCGCGGAAACCACCGAGCGCTGGGTAAAGGGCGATATCGATAGGTTGGATTAATCCACCACTGGACATTTTAAGTTTGTGGGTTCATACACAAAATAAGATAAAATCGGCAATTTGGTTCGCGATATGAAATTACTTCTGGATATTTTTACCTGGTGGAACGGCTCNACAATGGGCACACGGTTCTTCACATGGCGCAAGGGTACGCGCGTTGGTGAAGACCAGTTTGGCAATGTCTATTACACCGGCGACGGTGGTAAAAGATGGGTTCAATATTCCGGTTATGCAGAAGCAAGTGCTATCCCTCCGGGCTGGCATGGCTGGATGCATTATCGCACCGACGTTTCGCCTGCTGATGAAACCTATGACGCACGTGAGTGGGAAATTGCCCATAAATCGAATATGACAGGCAGNTCNGAGGCATATTTGCCAAAAGGTTCCCAATCCAACCCAGATACTCGCCCGCAAGTTACCGGCGACTATGATGCGTGGACACCATAATTTCTGAATTGGTGTTTATCCATGGGCGACAAACAGACCTGGAATACCGATAGCTATCAAAAAGATACCGGATTTGTATCCGTNTTNGGCGCTGGTGTGGTCGAATGGCTCGATCCNAAANCNGGCGAACGCATACTNGACCTTGGTTGTGGCGANGGGGTGCTTACCCAAAGCCTGATTAAGGCTGGNGCNGATGTGGTTGGCGTTGATGCCAGCGAGAGTTTTATTCAAACAGCGATTGCCGGCGGTATTGATGCGCGGTTGATGGATGGTCAGNCGCTNGATTTTGATCATGAATTCGATGCTGTTTTCACCAGCGCGGCACTGCATTGGATGCTGGAACCGGAAAAGGTGATTTCCGGTGTGGTCAATGCTTTGAAACCCGGTGGGCGATTCGTTGGCGAATTTGGTGCCTTTGGCAATGTTGCAGCCGTNATTGCTGCCATGCGGGCNGTTGGCNCATCGATGGGCGGGGATCTTTCACNGGCTTATCCATGGTTTTTTCCAACGGTTGCGCAATATTCGGCATTGCTAGCGAANCATGGTTTTGAGATTGANGAAATCATCAGTTTTGCGCGNCCAACNCCGGTNCCAAANGGTATCAAGCCTTGGCTTNCGGTGATGTGCGGNCCGTTTTTNAGNCANTTNGGNGAGCGAGAAAACGAAGNCTATGANCTTGTNATCGACGCGTTAAAACCGTCNCTTCAGGATTTTGAAGGCAATTGGACTGCGGATTATGTGCGGTTAAGATTTCGCGCCCATCTGTAAAACTTTAGAATGCCTTTTGTCTGCCCGAATCTCGTGTTAAGCATCCGCCACGAGGACATGAAAACCATATTGAATACGGCATAATTTATGAATTTGACTAGCTTAATGTCTAAGAGTGCATTTGCTGCATTGTTGGTTTGTGGAACGGTGCTTGTATCGTCAGCAGCAACGGCTGAGCGGATCAATAACCGTGTTGCTGTGCTATCTGGCCTTGATAAAATTACCGGCCGTATCATTGCTTTTGACGTATATGTGGATGAAACCGTGCAATTTGGCGCGTTGCAGGTGACGCCACGGGTTTGTTATTCGCGTCCAGATACGGAAGCACCGAAAACCACCGGGTTTCTAGAGGTGGACGAAATCACACTGGATCGCAAAATACGCCGTATTTTCACCGGCTGGATGTTTGCTGACAGCCCCGGCTTAAACGCTATTGAACATCCGGTTTATGATATCTGGCTCAAAGACTGCAAAATGACATCGGATGTGGCACCGCCATCATAGGCGAAGAAGTCTGCCTCAACCGATATGGCATTTGCCAATAATTCCCGATAATCATCGCGTGGAATTTCCACAACGCCGAAGCGTTCCAAATGCTCGGTGGTGAATTGTGTGTCTAAAAGGCGGAAATTTCCCTGTTTCATGCGGTAAACCAGATGAATCAGCGCAAATTTTGAGGCGTTGGTGCGTTTTGAAAACATGCTTTCGCCAAAAAATGCACCGCCTAAAGAAACACCGTAAAGCCCACCGACCAATTTACCCTCATGCCACGTCTCGACGCTGTGGCAATATCCCATTTTGAACAGTTCTGAATAGAGATTACGGATGCGCTGGTTGATCCATGTGCCATCGCGCTCAATGCCTTCTCCGGCACAAGCGGCGACCACTTCTTCAAAGTTTGAATCAACTCTCACCTCGAAGTCATTGCGGCGAAACGATTTTTTCAAACTGCGGGGGATG
>JAESSK010000009.1 GCA_016764155.1 Rhizobiaceae bacterium | reverse complement strand
TGATATTGTCAATAGCTGCGTTCATTTCTTACTCCATGATCTGCGCAGCGCGGTATGTGCTGCTCACGAAGGGAAATGTAACTGCTACGAAAGAGAATAGTCAGACTTCCGAACTCATTTAGGAGTTCGAACTATCAATCGAACTATTTGCATGGCGGAACATGAGAAAACAGCCGATTATGAATTGTTCGGATGACCAACTATTTTTCTGAATCGAACTCCAATCGAAATTGGGGAACTTATTGCTTTGCGGTCGGCCCCGGTTTTTGCCAAGCCTTGTTGTTTCCAACCGATATATCCCAAACACCTTTTGCCTGGCCTGTGCCTAACCCATATTCCGACTTCATCTGTTTTTTTGCGTCTTTTCCATACATTGTTTTTTTATCAGGAGATTCAGCAATCAAATCATCGAGCCATTTTGTGGCTTTTTTCACAGCATCATTAAGGGCTGGTTTTTCTTTCTCGACTGGCTGGCTGTTTTGCATTTCCAAGACAGCTTCAGCCAGTTCGTTTTCATAGCATATTGGAAAATGTTGCCCGCCATCAATTGTGATAAATACGCCGGGTGCACCTGACTGAATCGCATCTGCACCAGTTTGTGTCCACCATAAATGAGCCGGGAAATCGATTAGCAATCCATCTCCTCTAGTGTGGTAGCTTTTGCACCTTGGCATTTCTCCTCTTTTGGCAAAAAGTGCCTGCCTACAAATTGCTTCAACATCGTCTCGTCGAGCTATCCGGTGCAAGACCTTATCCTTCATGGATGAGATATTCGCATCAGCAAAAACAACGAGCCAGTCATCTAAAGATGGGGCATCTTTTCCCGGAAAGAAAAGAGAATTTTCACCTAATAAACCCAACGTCATCAGAGAATTTTCTACGCACTCTCGCTCATTGGTTTCCTGAGTGGTCTCTTCGAGATTCAAAATATGGGAGTAGTCATCGGGCCTGTTTTCAATTTGAGTCTTGATTGCTATTTTAACAGAAAACTCAAATTCACACTCCAATTTTGATCGCCACGTTCTTCTAAATGAAGGAGATATGTCAAGTCTGTGACACTTCCGCTCTTCGCCGGTCCAATCTTTGAACAAGGCTTCACCAGCTTTTTCAATGGCGTCGAACAGAGTACAATATCCATCTGGGAGCCAGGGTTTGGCATCTAAAACTAAAGTCAATTTACCCTCCGTCAGGCGATCCGTATAATTGGGATGCACGGCGACCTGATACGGAAGTCAGGTGTTCGGGGTATCCCCCTAGCCGTGCAAACTTGTTATGATCCCTTTTTCTTCAAGGGTAATATCTTGGCGCTTTTACCGCTCATGGCTGCCGCAATCTCTTGACCAATTTTCTCGTTTGCAGTTTTGATTGGGTCATCTGCAAGGTGAGCATACCGAGCAGTTGTGGCTGCTTGTGTTTGACCGAGCAATTTTCCTATGATCAACAATGATGCGCCACCCGATGCCCCCACACTGGCAAAGGAATGCCTTAAGTCGTGAACTCGCACACCCTCAATTTCCGCAAGTGCGCATATCCGAAACCATATCTTCCGAATATTGACCAGCCGCTCCCCTTCCCTCTTGCCAACAATGACAAACTCATTTCCTTCAATCTTGGGAATTTTGGAAAGAGTTTCGAGCGCCGGGGCATTCAGATGAACAACCTTTTGACCGGTCTTACTATCCGGCAAATACAAAACCGATTTATCGGTGTCGATATAGTTCCATTTCAGAGTGAGAATTTCATCGCGCCTGCATCCTGTGAAGATCAGTAAGCGAATAGCACCAATGGCGTATGGCGTTTCTGTTTCATCCTGCTCGCATTGCCTCAAAACCTCGCCGATGTTCGCGAGTTCATCGACCGAAAGAAAGCGTTCCCGCTTTTGCTCCTTGAATTTTGAAATCCCTATGCATGGGTTTGTGTTTCTCTCCCTAATGCCAACAAGCCCTGCCCATGAAAACATGGCAGATAACACCGCCAAAACCCGGTTGGCTTGATAAGGGGTTTTCCTAATTCCATGATGTAGCGCTGCGATATCCGAGAGTTTCACCTGATCAACACGCAACTTACCAATTTTGGGCTCAACAAGACGATCAAGGAAATCTTGATACTGGATGATCGTGTTGGGTTTCCGTTTGGGTTTTACTTCTTCATCCATAAACCGATCGGCAAGTTTCTTTACAGATGGTATCTTGCTTTCCGCGTCTCGCATCAATGCTGGGTCCAACCCCTTTGCAATCTCGCCAAGAATGGCTAGAGCCTCCCTTCTGGCAGCATCCGGCGTCCATGGGTTGCCATGCAGCCCAATACTAAACCACCGCTGCCTACCGGCGACTCTCGCCTTCAATGCGTATATCTTGTCCCTGCGCTGCCGCCTGACTGCAAAACCAACAATATCCGTATCCCAAACCAAATTACCTGGTTGGAGATTATCGACCACACGTTTGGATATTCTGATCTTGTTTGATTTCATAATAAGCAGCCCTGTGGTTGCTAGCTCATTCCTAGCAACCAATTAGCAACCACATTATAACGAATTGGCACGTAGTCAAGCGTATGAATAATGTTACAAACCCCTATTTTTCTGGGGTTACCGTAAGTCAGCGAATTGACACGTATTATGAATTCATGACTTTTAATCAGGATGTCACAGGTTCGATCCCTGTAGTGCCCACCATTATCTTTTCATAACCATTTGATATGTTTGGTTTCTTGTATTGTTGATTTTTTCGATCATACTTTTGATCTTACTCCAACAATTTGTCTCTACCGAGACCTTATCCAATTGAGCTAGCTACCATATAGCTACAACAATGCTCAAAGTCGGATGGCTTCAACACATCCAAAGCCGCCAACCCAATTCAGCAGCGACATCTGAAGCCAACCATGCGATGGCAACCGCAGATGATGAACTTCAATGTTATCACCAAACATAAGGTTAAGTTGCTCCTGCTATAACGCGCACCATATTTTTCTGCCTACAAATGCGCAGTAGATTCAATTTGCAATAAATTCCCGAATAACCTCCATGAACTGTGGCTGCCTGAGGTTGAGTGTGTGGCCGCCTTCATCGAATAAGACCACCTTGTTTCCTAACTTGTTTGAATATTTTTCTAGAGCAAGTTTATAATTGAGGATTTCATCATCACGAGACAGCAGAACCAATCTGGATGTGCTATCGTCGACGGGAATTTCAATGCCGCGATAGTGCTCGATGTCCTCTGCTGTCACGATCAATTCAGTTTGGCGTTTTTCTACGTAATGGCGACCGATGAATTGCTGCAATTGAGCTACTGGGTCGACCACAGGGTTAACAACAACAACTTTTTTGATGTTGTATTTGTATGCAAAATAATTGGCCCAAAAACCGCCAAGGGAAGTGCCGGCGGAGATGATTTTTCGCCCTTTCAAAGCCTTGTCCCATAAGAGTGCAAACGCATCCTCGTTCGCTTTGATGTCAAAGTAATCATAATTGAAACCAACCACAGAAAAGCGATCGTGAAATGTCTTATGAAGCCGTTTATACGCGCCATTCGGCATGGCAGACTTAAAGCCGTGAAAAATAACAATTACCTCATCTTTGAGGCCGCCTTCATCAGCGTTGTATAGGGTGAATTTACGATATTTATCTGCATCTGCGACGAAAGCGTTCTGGTTCATCATTGACCCGATAATGCTCGTTGCTACCAATACGCATATTGCGGGAAATAGGATAAATTTCCAATTTTTATTACCTTTTCCAGTTTCAAACATGATCCGATACTCCCCATTTTTTATGCACAATATATGCCAGTGAGCCCGCAAAAAACAACGGAGCTAACATTAGAATTGGGGGGCCAATTAGGAGACACCACGTGGTCAATATCAGAATAGACCACGAGGTAGATACCAAACGGCCCACTGCCAGGATCACTGAAAAAGGTATTAAATAGCACATGAACCAGAACGGATCGTTGGAGAAGGCTCGTACGCCACCGAGATCGGCCTGAACTCCGAATAAATCGAAAAGCCAAGATTCGTTAAAATACAACATACTGCTTGCAAATATCGTCCCAATTTCCCCGATCGAATAGGGGCGTCTGGCATTCTCACTGATATAATAGTCCGTAAATTGGTATGCAGCCGCGTCGGCGCGATAACCAATATTATCGAGGACTAGAGTGATAACCAGCATAGGAAGGAGGATGTAATACATTGCGAATGCGCGCTTCACTATCACGCCAATAGCTCCTGACTTGCTCCGGTCGATGGACATCATCAGGAAATAACCAGACATCATAAAAAAGGTTGGCACAGCAAAACGCGGAGCAGCGCCATCAAAGCCCGGAATGTAAATTGTGGTGAAGTTTGAGAAACTGTAGTGGCCTAGCACGACACACATGGTTGCAACAAGTTTTACCAACGTCAAAAATTCACTATGTGAGCGAGTAATCAAAAACTGGTCGCTAGATATGTTTAATTCTTGCGGTCTGGGGAAGCGGCCGTCAAGCTTGGTCATCAACTGTTTTTGCCAGCCATCAAAATACGGTTTAAGCTTGAAGCATAGGCGCCCCAGCGCAGTTGCAAATAATAGTGTGGCGACCAGCAACACCGTCTGGTCGAACAAACTGGTACGATCATAATCGGTGATAGCAACAATGAAATATAGTATTGGAAAGTGAAACAGAAAAATTGGCGTAGAATAGCGATTTAGCCATCGCAATTTGGAGCCAAAGATTGATAGATGGTTTTGCGAAACAAACAAATACCGGGATAAAACCAACAGGCTAAACAAAAAAACAATGTGCCCATATTGCAGCAAATACCGTTTGCTCATGCCAAGATATTGGCGAATTGAATATGGGGCAAATGATTTTGACCATGCATACAATTCCTGGCCGGTTCCGGAATAGACGTATATCGAATAGATGCCGAGTATGATCACACTCAAAATTGCAGCTAGCTGTGGTGATGGTGCCGACAAACCACGGGAATGTTTCTGCTGCTGCATTCGATCTGCCAATTATTTTTTTATGTTTGACGATGGTTAAGCATAGAAACTCTTAATAGTAAAAATCAAGGAAAATAAGATTGCCTGGACACGTTTGAATATCAACACCATTGCGAACAACCTTAGCGCCAGATTTACTTCCACAGCATCCCTGAGAGCTTTGTCAGAGGCCAATCCACCATTTCAACGGCGCGACCTATGCATCCATTTACTTCGAATATCACGGCACCAGCTAGGTGCTTTGTGACTGCAATCAGATCCGATCCAAGGTTGACCAACAAACAAAAACAGCCCCTGAGGGCTGCTTGGTGTTTTCAAAGGTGGCCATTGTGCTGGACAGTTGCCTTGCTAGTCAAAACTGCTACTAACGCTCGCCCCGCTAGCAACGGCTCCTCCTGCTCCTCCCCAACCTCCAGAACCTCCGCCAAAGCCTCCTGATGACGAAGCAGCAGCAGCACTCGAAACGGCACTTTCGTTAGCACTATCACCAAAACCGGCGCCATTTGCAGAGGCACTGCCTCCACCGAATGATTCTGCGCTGGACATTCCAAGACCTGCGGCACTGCCCGAAGCACTGCCAGTCGGGCTTTGTTGGCTATGCACTGAACCAGCAACTGATACCGACCCTCCACCNGTCACGGCNGCATTAGGTGTNGCAACNGATCCGCTTATGGCAACAGAACCAGATATNGATACGTGTCCNCCAGGAATACCCTGTGGCCCAACCNCAATCNNNGCNNNAATNCNNGCGGGATTTGTTTGTTTCGCNTGCCAGTTGGCAGCTATTGCGGCGGCAAATACCTTTGCATCAACTGTCTGATTACAAACAGAGCTACTGCCAGATGTACTACAAAGTAAAATTTGCTTCTGGGTACGATTTACNGCTCTGGCAAACTTTCTTTCGGAACGNGCAGTGTTTCTCTTTTGTTGNGCAATGAGCCTTTTTGAAGCACGTTCATTTCTTGCCGCAGCCCTGGCTAATTTCCTGTTGGTAACAGCTAAAAGTCTAGCCGCCTTTTTGCTGTTTCTATCGGCAATACGTGCAGCGATTGTGGCATCGCGTTTTGCNTTGGCCGCTATCTGTTTTGCACGGCGCTCCACTTGGGTAGCAATACGTTTTGCCTGGCGCTCGGCATTTGCAGCTTCTTTTTTGGCTTTGCGCGCTGCCTTAGCCAAGGCTTTTTCCTGAGCCAATAGTGCTCGTTCCGCGTCCCGCTTCACTTTAGCTGCAGCACGTTTTGCAAGGCGTTCGGAAATTGCGGCTGCAATCGTCGATGTGTTTCCATCAGTTTGCTCATTTGATACTATGTCCTTTGCTTCAGATTTGCATTCTGTGCCCTCACAAGATGCTTGGGTTTGAACTTGGACTTGGGCCTGAGCNTGGNCCTGAGNCTGNGCTTGGGCTTGTACAAAAGANATGCTTACTACCGAAATNGCAGAAACTAAAAATATCCTNGCCAAATGAAAACCAGTTTTAACGCAGACCAACGAATGTAGCGGTTCCCTAAAACTGGATANGACAGTTTGTTTTTGAATGTTCATCGTCTTACTCTCTACTTGTTACGACGTCGGCCTCAAGCCTACACAGGAACGGAAGCCCAAACGTTCTGGGAAATTTATCCATAATTTTGTATGATTGGATGGCGAATTGCCTACGGGTGACAACACGCCACCAGTAGGCCGCTCAATTTTTNAGTTGGTGCCTGAAACACCACCTGCAGCANCACCAGCAGTTGATCCAGCTGAACCAAAACCAGAGGTTGATGCGGAAGTTGATCCACCAGCCGCGCCACCGGCAACGGATGTNGCACCACCAGATGAGTCCTGTGCAGCGCCAGAATAGCCGCTNGCAGAACCCGTTCCACTGGCTGAACCACCTCCAGCTGATGCAGACGCAGAACCAGATACACCTGCTGCTGCTGCACCCGCGACATTACCATTGGTATTCGCAAAGCCTATGCCAAGCGCACCGCCACCAGAAATGGCAATNGCATTACCACTTGTTGAAGCATTGGAAGTGTTTGCAGAAGCTGCGACAGCACCAACAGCATTNGTTGTTGCAACCGCCTCGCCAAGAGCCAAGTTTGTTGAATCCGCACTGGCAGTTCCGCCAGCAGATGCAACAAAAGAAGCTCCTCCACCGATAGCTCCGCCAAAAGCGAATGATGCTGAGTTTGCTACAGAGCCAGATAATAAAATTGCAACGGCCGTAGCAGTAGCGAGTAATGTATATTTCATTTGTCTTCTCCCTAAATGTGAAACTTGTCCATTTCCATGAACAAGTCACTGTCCCTTGGACATTTCATCGCCCCATTTAGATCGATCGACAGATCGCTCTCAGCCAAGCCTTATACTTATTGTTAATATATTTCAAGNTAAATTAACTATAAATTGATATAAATATATTTATACTANAAAATTACAAGTAAAAACCACCTCCATNGCGCNGCCATGGNGGGAGGTTTGTTTGTANANATGNATTAAGAGTTACCTAACAATCATTCTTCTCGAAAACACGTAGGTGTCCGGCAGGTTTCTTGGCCGAATTTGGTATTTTACAACCGTTGCCCCTTTATATTTCTTATGNGGCTTGAACACGACACGNTAGCCGCGAACAGATTTTCCNGCGCATTTTCTATCGGCCAGCTTTGTTATGCGAAANCGAGCNCGCACNTTATAAAGACGACCATTTTTAGATGAAAGAGGTGTAAAGCGGGCACGAACAGTTCTGCAATTCTTATTCCACGCATACACATCTTGTATGCCTGTTCGAGTGCCAACTTTCATTTTGATTGTCTGATGTTTAAAAGATTTCACACCAGCTTCGGAAGGGGGGAGAGATACGCCCCCAACAAATATGGCAACCGCCGCTACAGCGACAGCTTTTCTGAAGTACTCCATGCTAAACTCCTACTCAACAACTGTGAACATTACTAAACCAACAGCGCTACTGAATAGATTCAACACAGACTACCTTATCTGGATTTAACTCCACACAGACCCTGCTACCCAAGGGGAAGCTATCAAAATTTTGCCGAAGCGTCAATTTTGCCGAGCTAACCCATTGTCTTTGTGACTTATTTCAAAAAAGAGTTACNTGAGTATTCAAGNGTACCCACCATCAAAACTGTTAATAAAATCAAGAATTGTTTGGTAATCACAAGATGTTCCAATATTGGTTAAATTTAACCAATATTAGAAATTATTTAATCCACCTTGCAGTTAATCATCTTCTGGATATCTAAATTATCAGCTTTATGTAAACAATCGATTCAAGTGAATTCAGGAGCCTCGGCCCGATGCTCCTGTCATATCTAGATGCTGCGTTAAATTACGAAAAACCCAATCTGCTAAGGCTTTAGTTGGTGCGATGGTAGCAATGTCGAAAACAAGATTACAGTTATTNCTCGACGCAGAACGCAAGATTCTGGACAAATGCCCAATTTCCGAATTGCCGATCAATCAACAAATAAATTTCAGCCTAATTCCCTCAACATGTCGCGCTCTCATAAGGGAACGCCTCCCCTTAAGTTATCTTTGTTTTTTTCTATATTTTCTAATTTCCCATAGCGCCAACGCTCAAGAAGTAGGCATTTCTGGGGTTTGGCATTTCTCTCCAATAATCGCCATCCCAATAGAAGGTGACAGCGTTTTCTACCAACAAGAAAATTCCGGCAGCCTGTCATTATCAAATGGTGGCTCTGCTGTGCTTACGCAGACCCTGACGCCGAATAATAGCCAAACGCCAAATGGACCGAATGTCGTTGGAGGCTACGCGGCGACGTCAGCATTTTCTGCTGCGATTAGCGGCGGTGATGCTGGTATTTCTCTGGCAAATGGCTTTGGGGTGGGTATCGGCGCAAATATCATTTCTCCAACCGCACACACCTTGGCTGGGTCAAGTTCTGGAACGTTCTCCTCCAGTGTAGTCCAGGGAGCTGATATTGACGCAACTGCAAGCGCCAATGCTGCCGGTGATTTTTCAGTTACTGGAACGTCCTCGATTGTTCGTGACCTGACTGCGGCAACGAGTGCCACCGTAAAAACGACAGGGCCTCTAGGTCCCGTACGGTCGGGGTTTTCGACAACAACGCCACCTTCTGGAGTGGTCAGCAATTTTTTCCAATCTTCAAATAATGGTGATACTTTTGTTTCGCCGACGGCGGGTGTTGCTGGCATAACCCTCATGGCAAGTTCGACCAATGGCGCTCTAATTGACATCAGTTCAAGTGGTGTCAATTTTTCAGCGACATCCACTCTCAATGAAACTGCAGCGATATCCGTACTTGCGACTTCGGTTAATGGCGACACCGTATTAGGAACTGTTTTTCAAGGGAACCAGGCGAGCATCGGTACAACCGGCGCAGGCTCCGTTGGTTATCAATCAGTTATATCTGGTGGCAACGCAGCTAAACAATCGTTCTCCGCTGAGGGAAGTGGTTTCAATGTTCAAACGGCGGGATTGCAATCTCATGGCATGCTTATGGCCACAACAGGGCTCCAGTCTGCGACCCTCGACTGGAAAACAATTGGGCGAAATGCACAGATCATCACCAATGGTAGTCAGGCCCACGGACTGATTGCACTTGGCAGTAGCGGAGGAGGCAATACCACCCAGAAAATAGATCTTGGAGGCAAAAACTCTAATGTAACGACAGCCGGCACGGAGGCATCCGGTGTTATTATGAATTCTACGGCGGCAAATTTTATATCCAACAGCTTTGTGCTTTCGGGAGAAAATGCCAATGTTGCGACAGTTGGAACGGATTCTTCTGCGCTAGTCATAATTGGCCACGAAGCCAAGGATGCCATCAACCAAGTTGAAATTTCTGGAAAAAATGCTTTCATTGAGACACAGGGAGTACGCTCCAACGCAATATCCAGTGCTGTTAATGCAGGATCAACGGCTCAAGGCACGCTTCAATTATCCGGCCAAAATGCGACTTTAAAAACTGGAGCAAATAGCGCTTACGGATATCTTGGGTTGTTTCAAGGCGCGGATGTGGCGCAGGGAACCGTTGGTTTATCCGGGGAGAGTGCTTCAATACAAACATCGGGAAACGATGCTGTTGGGGCGATGGTGTTTGCCGTGGGAAAGGAAGCGACAACCAAAGGCACATTGACTGGCGCAGGAGCACATCTAACAACTCAGGGTGACAGGTCTGGTGGCATGGTTCTTGTGAGCTTGGGCACCAACAGCGGCCTAGCCGAATTGCACCTAAGTGGTCAGGACGTAAAAATAGAAACGGCTGGCGACTTTTCTACCGGAGTATTTTTGGCTGCAAGTGGTGTGGATAGCGCGCAAACCATATTCAAAATGACCGGCGACAACGCCAAAATCTTCACCAGCGGAGCAACTTCCGCAGGAGCTACATTTGCATCCAAACAGGCAAATCTGATGCTGAGCGGCATAAATAGCAGCATCACAACAACAGGTGCGGGTTCGCATGCAATCCACCTTCAAACGCTCGTAAGCACCACTTCAATTGGCCCCCAATTCAGATTGTGGGCTGGTGGAACTGGCTCGGATGGAATTTACGTCGCTCCGGGAAGTGTGTTGGCCAATATCTATAATGCAGGAACAATCAGTGGCGGTAGAAACGGTATATTCAGCGCCGGTGAACTCAGTCTTATAAATCATGGTGAGATTCACGGCATAGCTTCAGCTGGCGTGTCCCTTGACTATGGCACGATATTCAATCGAGGCACCATTCACGGAGCTTCGGCAATAATTGCCTCACAAAGCACTAATCAAAGTGTCACAATTGATACACCGGGTGCCATTTTGTCAGATAGTGGTCCTACGGGAAAAGCAATCGACCTTCAGGGCGCGGGTGATGATCTATTGCGGATATGGGCAAACACCTCCATTTCGGGAACCATTCAAGCGGGCGCGGGACAAGATACGCTTCATGCAACCAAAGGCACCAATGCAGATTTAATGGTTCTATCCCCATTTGAAACCATCACATCTGACAGAGGCACGGTGTTTGAACTGAATGGTGGATTGCACATTTTGATCGTGGATCCCTCACACTATCTGCAACACGGTCCGGCGGTGTCAAACATGATCCTGGATATGGTATCGGTTTTGGATCAGCGAATGAGTGGCCCGCTTTCTGGTGACGCATCCTGTGAATCCTCGACCGATACGAAACTTCACTACGGTTCTTTTATCAATTCANGCGGTGGATTGGTGGATGAATTTTCTCTGGCCCTTTCCGGTTTCACGGCAAACATAAACCTTCGNCCCTGTGATAATNTGCCGATTTCATTGTTCGCAGGGTATTTTAGGGGTTCCAGCACTNCTTTTGATGCTCACACACTNGATTCAGATACGCTGACTGCCGGAATAAAAATGAGCACGGCNCTCATGGANGATGTGTCCCTTCAATTCACTGCAGGNGTGGCACGCACCACTGGAGATGGGACAAGACGGGTAATAAACAATTCTTTGGTGCCGGGGTTTGAAATAGCCAACGCACAATACACATCTGTATCGGGATTTTCGAATGTCACATTGACCCGATGGATGAAAGCTGACGCCATAAAAATAGGCGCCTATCTATCCGGAGAATTGATATACGGGCGCTTAGGTGCAATCTCAGAAACTGGAATAAACTCGCCGTTGCAGATGGATNCGTCAACGTTTGGCAATTACCGGGTCAAGACGGGTTTGAAGGCCGTTTTTGCTGAAGAAACTTTGGGAAACGGCAACAAATTATCTGTGTTTGGTGATGTGGCGCTATCTTATACTGACAATCTGTTTAACGCCCCTATTTCAATGACCGTTGGAGGGAGTGCGGGCACATTCACACCTGAGACGTCAGGAGGCGTTGGGTTAGGTGCTGGGCTTGGGATTGATATCGCCAGCCCGAACAACAAGTTCCGTTTCACAACAGAATTCAGATATGCCAGCGATGAAAATTCAGATTCAACTTTTAGAATTACCACCGGTTTGAAATTTAAAATGTAATTAGAAGGTCGCTGGCTTGTTGAAATCACTTCTTGTTAGGAATTAGTTTCAAATAATTGCGGCGTGACTTATTCAGATATTTTGATGATGATTGTCGCGAGACCTTAGCCGAGCTGGCGCATAAATACGCCAATGCCATACCTCTCCAGAGGGGAATTAAGTAATAGGGTTCAATGGATTGGCGACTGTAAAGCTGGCTGCTGGTTCTTATCCGATTGCATGGGCTTTGTTAAAAACAACCTAAATGGTCTTTACTTCCGTGATGAAAACAACCACAGAGAACGGCTTAAATATAACCGCATGGATTGAACAGGAAATGACAATAAGTTCTTGATGCACTGGCCATTAACACAAGTATTTTTTGATTCTTTCGCCTATAATAGAAACAATATTTAATGCAATAAAAAATTATCTAAACGCCGGAACTGCCTGTGGATAAAACCAATAGCGTTGCATTGACGTTTATCTAACGTTGTGCCTATCATATTTTTGTTGTCTTGAAACAATGACATTGTGCAGAGACAAACCCGTCTATTTTAGCGCCCCTAGGTAGGCGGGTTGTAATTGCCGGGTAGTTTTCAAACTTGCCTTTCTTCTATGAATTCCCTGACGGAGAAAAGTAGGGTTTGCTGACTATTTTTGATACCGCCCTCCCGAGGCGGGCAGGAACATTAGAATTTTTATCTAAACGCAGATTGCCGCTGAAAAACAATAATTATGCCCTTCGTCAAACAAATTGATGACTGGCAGCGCCTTGATTTTCTTTCCGCGACCCATGCAGGGTTCCACTTAAAATCGCTTCAAGATTTGTATCATGCAATTGCGGGCAAAATGTGCGCGAGAATGTCACTGTTTGCGATTCCATATTGTATTGATAAACTCAGATCATGTGTGGTCGCTTTACCAGAATAGTATCATGGGCTGAACTGAATGAAGCCATGCAGATAATTCCTGCTGGCGCTGCTGGTCGCAATGATGCTGCTCGTTATAACATTGCACCGACCCAACAAGTTTCCTTTGCTGTAGAACTGGATGGCGAACGTCAGGTCAAAGAAGGCCAATGGTGGTTGGTGCCATTCTGGGCAAAAGAGCTATCGACCAAATACCCGACTTTCAATGCACGTGGTGAAACCGCTCACACGAAACCAACTTTCAGGGAAAGTTTCAAAAGCAAACGATGCCTTGTTCCTGCTGATGGCTATTATGAATGGATCAAGGCAGAGGATAAGGGCAAAGACCCGTTCTATATCACCCTGCCCGACCGCGCACCATTCTGCTTTGCTGGCCTCTGGGCGCATAATACGACATTGGACATTACCAGCTTCACAATTCTCACGCTCCCTGCCCTGCCTGCTACTGTGGAACTTCATCACCGCATGCCGGTTATTCTGGAACCATCTGCATTTGAACCATGGCTTAACGCAGATACATCGGTGGACGATTGCCACGAGTTGCTAGACCAGAACCTTGGTGACGATCTGGAATATTACCGGGTTGGTCGTGATGTAAATTCCAGCAAGAGTGACCACGCTTCTTATATCGAACCACTAACGAATTCTGACTTATCTTGATCGCCTGCCAGCCCAGCAGGTTCGCCAAATACGTGAAGACCTATACGCTTTTCAGCTGAGCTTTAAGGCCTAAAAATTCAAACCGGAAATGAGCCGAACGCCACCTTGGCTGCAGATCATCCGGCTTCGTTTGCTTGACAGAGGTGATAACTGGAGTACACTTGATGGACGATCATAACGTGACGGAGGTTGATCCGGTCACCACTTGAATCAAGCGCCAAAACCCACCTTTGGCGATATTCAGATTACATCCAAAAAACAGATAGCGAGATGAGTAATGGANATTTTACAATCCATCCGCACTTCAAATAACCAGGATAATGACGAGAAGGCTCATGTTGGTTACCGCATGGTNATTGGACCGTCTCACCAGCGGATTCGGGCGGTGTTCAATGGCCAAACGATCATCGATAGCAGCAACGCAATGATCATGCAGGAGACCCGGCTTCCACCGGCATTCTATTTCCCGCGGGAGGATGTGCGGATGGATCTCCTAACCCCAACAAACCTGCACACGAATTGTCCGTTCAAAGGAAATGCATCCTATTGGAACATAACAGTCGGTGATAAAACTGCTGAAAATGCGGTTTGGGGTTACGAGGATGCATATGATGAGGCGCTCATCGTCAAGGACTATGTCGCGTTCTATTGGAATGTAATGGATTGCTGGTATGCCGACGACCAAGAAATGAAAGAGCAACCGGCGACTGATCAGAACGCAAGGACCAATCCCTTGGTTAGCTGGCTGGTGCGCGATGCCTGGAAGGCAGATTCGACCGTCAAGCAAGTTGAAACACTAGCTACCGCGTTAATGGGTGCCGGATTTCCAATGTGGAGCATGCGCCTATTCGTTCGTACTTTAAATCCGCAATTGTTTGCCAGATTTTATTCCTGGAGACGCGACGCTGATGAGGTGGAGGAGAGTGAAGCAACACATGCCGGCGCTCAGTCAGAGCAGTATCTTAATAGTCCTTTTGCGCTGATCATTAAGGGTGAAGGTGGGGTGCGTCGACGGCTTGAAGGGCCTGACCCACGCCTTGATTTCCCAATTCTGGAAGACCTTATCAAAGAAGGAGCCACGGATTATGTAGCAGTGCCATTGAGTTTTTCAGACGGACAGATCAATGTTCTCACTCTGATCTCCGATGCACCAGGCGGGTTTACGACAGACCAGCTAGGCAATTTGTATGAGATACTGCCAAATCTGGGTCGCCTGCTTGAGGTCCACGCGCAACGCCTTTCCTCGCTAACCCTGCTCAAAACTTACCTTGGTCGAAATGCTGGCGAAAGGGTCAATGGCGGCCTGGTCAAGCGCGGCGAGGGAGAAGAGCTGCATGCAGTCATCTTATTTTCTGATCTGCGGCAATCGACGAGCATGGCGGACATGATGTCACGCGAGGAATATCTGGCTACGCTCAACCTTTATTTTGATTGCGTTGCCGGGGCGATCATCGACAATGGAGGCGAAGTGCTGAAATTCATTGGTGACGCGGTTCTCGCGATATTCCCGATTGAAAACGCATCTGATTCTCATCCAGAAGCTTGTACAAGGGCGCTTTTAGCGGTACGCGCCGCCGACGAACAAATTTCCGAAGTCAACCTAAGCCGGTCGACGGAAGGTCAACCTCAACTGAAATTTGGAACCGCACTTCACAGAGGCACTTTCACATATGGTAATATAGGAACGGAGCGGCGTCTTGATTTCACGGTTATTGGACCGGCTGTCAATGAAGCGGCACGGATCGAGGATTTGTGCAAAAAACTGGATGAACAAGTATTGATGTCATCGGCGTTCGCAAACGGCGCGCCTGATGGACTCGTATCGCTCGGCGAGCATCCATTACGTGGTGTGAAGGGCGTGCATGAAATATTTGGGTTCACATCCTCCAATTAAAATTCAAATTCATTTCGGATGGTGATTTTTGTTGGTTCCAAGAAGCAAATTTGCCCATTTATCGGAGCGCTGGATACGCTGGCAAACAAGGTGCATTACCAGATACTCAACCCTGAATACGAACACCCTCAGCATGCTTGCCTAGCGTGATACCCTTGAGTTCCATGGCCCTATAAGAAGTGGCTATGCTAACTTTGACCATTCACAATGTAGTCAACTTATCACCATTGGACTTGATCTCGCCATACTACTGCTGAAAGTGGATACCACGGGGCTATTGCATACCAAGGAGTATCACTTCATGACAATATGGAAATCAGCAATTGCCGCAACTGCAATGCTCGCCGCTTCTATGACGATCGCTGAAGCACGAAAAAGCACCCTCAATTATACCTGCCAACAAGCGCGAGAATTGGTCCAGTCAAATGGCACCATTCTATTATCCACTGGTCGTCACACCTTTGACCGGTTCGTGTCACGTAGATCTTTCTGCCCGCTTGGGGACTATATTGAAATTGCCTATGTTCCGACCCAAAATCGTCGGTCATGTAAGATTGGTTACACTTGCACAATGGACAACCCTTTAGAGATTTTGTGGGATTAAGAACCGACAAGGTATTTTCCAAGTCAATCTCACTCCATTCTGCTTTGAGAACTTGATTGGTTCTGCGACGCATCAAATTTGGCGATCAATTTGACAATCTCGCCTGCGCCATCCTCACCCTTCATGGCGTTGCCAATAGTGCGCGCATTCGCAACGATCTTCTCGCTCAATGCCAATTCCAGAGCTGAAGCAAGTTTATCTGCTGTCAGGCGCTTTTGAGGGATCGGTGGCGGACCAACGCCCAAATCGGCGACACGGCGACCAAAAAACGGCTGATCAGCAAATAAGGGGCAGATGACACTTGGCCTCCCCCAGCGCAAACCTTCATGGGTGGTGCCAGACCCACCATGATGAACAACAGCAGCAACCCGCGGAAAAAGCCATGTATGTGGCACAGAATCCAAAACATGAATGTTTGGGCCGGGGGATAAATCAGAAAAACCACCCCAGCCGGTAGCAATTACGGCACGCAACCCCGTTCGCTCAAGTGCCCCAAGCAATGCGTGGTTGAGGCGTTGATGATTGATACCCGGCATTGAGCCAAACCCCACATAAATCGGCTTTGCCCCTTCTGAAAGGAAGGATTGAAGTGCGGAGGGTGGCGTGAAATCATCTGGCTCGAGAAACGCGTAGCCCACTTGTCGCTCGGTTTCCGGCATATCTGGCGCTAATGGCGTGATGTGGGGCGAATATGCATGCAGGCGAAGCGCAGGCCCATTCGGCGCATAACCGGCTTGAACATTCAAATAAGAACCGATTTCTGTTCCTGTTTTTTTAATCCAGCGTTTGATCATGAGTTTGGTGCCACCCCCCATCAGTGCACCAATCATTTTATGGCTGAGTAAATTTCCTATCCCTCCCAGCGAGCGTGACGCCACGAGAAACTGCGGATAATAGCGAGTTGCTGTGAAGCCGGGTTGCAGCATGACCGGCCAAGCCGGGATTCCCAGATGTCGGCCAAGGTAAGGCGCCATCGCACCCTTGAAATGATAGAGGATCAGATCGGGCGCGACATCTAAACCACACTGCCACATCGCGGTGAGCTGACCGTTCATTATGTCACCGGCCCAGCGATAGGCTTTGATCTTGCCCGATAATGAAGTGAGCGCCGATTTCATTTCCGGCTCTTGCAGAAGGTCTTGAAAATCCAGCGGCAAAGGATGATGTGTCAGTCCGCTCTCGGCAATCATCGCGGAAAAACCTCGGGCTGCAGCGATGTGTACCTCGTGCCCTGCAGCTTTCAGCCTCGCGCCAATCACAACAAATGGCTGCACATCTCCGCGTGTGCCGATGGCAATTAGAAGTATCCTCATGAGCGCGCCTATTTACCCGAAATGATATTTATGTGGCACCCAATCAATCTATTGAAGCGCTAAACTTGAAAAACGAACATGGGTGGGAATATCAGCAACGCCAACCAGCTAGAAGCAGCGCAGCCTAGTGGTTAGTATGCTCTGATGCTTTAAGGGTTTTAGCCTTGGTCAAAGCCCGTGTCTCTTT
>JAESSK010000008.1 GCA_016764155.1 Rhizobiaceae bacterium | reverse complement strand
TGATGTTTTTCATCAATCGCAAGCCGGGGCTTTGTGTAGCAGAACTTCTGGAAATTTTGGGTATTACCAAACAAAGCCTCGCGCGGGTGCTGCGCCAATTGATTGATGAGGGCTATGTCTATCAACGCATGGGTAAACGGGATCGACGCAAACGGTTGTTGTTTCCGACCGACCTTTGCCGGGATTTGATTTATGATTTGTCGGTCTTCCAATCAACGCGGATAGAAAAGGCGATGAATGGATTATCATCAGAAAAGCGCGAAGTGGTCTCCAACTTTTTGACGGAGATGATCGATGTGGATGGGCGCAAGAATTTACGGAAATTGCTGCCCTAGATGGGGGACGAATTAGGTTTGTTTGCTCTCACGGGCGTATCCTCTGCATTTTTAGTTGCACGTCTTCGACATGACCCTCGGGCCTCCGCATGGGCGGCGCAGCTAGCGCCGGGTGGCTCTTCGCCACCTAAGTCAAGTTAAGTTAGATTTAAGCCGGTGGAAAACGGTTCCAGGCATCCAGTGCGGCAATCTTGTAGGCTTCGGCCAAGGTTGGATAGTTGAAGGTGTTTTCAACGAAATATTCCAATGTGCCGCCGAGATTTAGCACTGCTTGTCCAATATGGATAAGTTCAGTAGCGCCTTCACCAACGATGTGACAACCGAGCAATCTGCGGGTTTTCAGCGAGAAAATCATTTTCAACATGCCCGTATCAACGCCCATAATGTGGCC
Source organism: Rhizobiaceae bacterium (assembly GCA_016764155.1). GTDB lineage: Bacteria > Pseudomonadota > Alphaproteobacteria > Rhizobiales > Rhizobiaceae. The sequence goes on along the minus strand of JAESSK010000008.1, from coordinate 4,901 downwards.
ACGCGAAGTTTCCCTAAACCGGGCGACGCCGCATTCATATTGGATGTCTCTATCTTTGACTTCTTCTTCGGTCATGCCGATGGTCGACATTTCCGGCACTGAATAAATGCCGTAGGGAAAATATTTTGGTGGTTCGAAAGCCTTGGCTCCAAAGGCGTGACACGCAGAAATACGGCCCTGTTCCATTGAGGTAGAAGCAAGGCTTGGGAAGCCGATAATATCGCCTGCTGCGTAAATATGGGGTTGGGAAGTTTGAAAGGTCATCGGGTCTACGGAAATCCGGCCGCGATGGTCGCTTTCAAGGCCGCAAGCATCGAGCCCCAGATTAGTGACCGCGCCCATGCGCCCGGCAACAAAGAGTACGATATCTGATTTAACGTGCCGCCCATCTTCCATATGGACAATGCATCCACCGTTTTCGCCGTGAACGATGTCGACCATTTTTGTGCCAAATCTGAGCGACATTCCGCGGTCGCGCAATTGGTGGGTGAAATCGTCAATCAATTCACGATCGATAAAATCAAGCATGCTGTCACGCGGTTCGATCACCGTGACATGCACATCCAGCGCATTATAAATGGTGGCATATTCAATGCCGATGACGCCTGCGCCAATGACCGTCATAGATCTGGGCAGTTTTTTCAGATTGAGAATTTCATCGCTGTCAAAAACGCAATTGCCATCAAAAGGAATTGTATCCGGCCTGAAGGGGACCGTGCCTACGGCCAAAAGAAAACGATCGGCGGTGAAGGTGAGCGTTTCGCCATCTTCGCCAGCTATTTCAATTTTATCGCTGGCAATGAATTTTGCTTCACCGCGCAGGGTTGTCACTTGATTTCTGGCAAACTGGTGTTCAAGAACTTCAATTTCATGGGTCAGTGTGATGTTCAGACGGGCGCTTAAATCCTCGGCTGTCAGGTCTTGTTTGACCCGGTATGACCTGCCGTAAAAACCACGCTCTCGCCAGCCGGACAGGTTTAGTGCTGTTTCTCGAAGGGTTTTGGAGGGAATGGTTCCGGTGTGAACAGAAACGCCACCAACACGGCGACCGCGTTCGACGACCAGAACTTGCTTGCCTAGTTTTGCGGCCTGAATTGCTGCGCGTCGTCCTGCCGGGCCACTGCCAATGACAATGAAATCATAATGGTCCATTTGCTCTGCCCCTTGAGAATTGGTTCTGCTTAATGTGGGATAATATTCTCGATACCTAATTCTGATTTAATGGCTTTCGAACCACTCGAATCACTGTGTCAGCATGGCATGTGAAAGGAAATAATATCAAGACACGCATTCTATGACCTGGCCATGACCTGGAAATGAACCGAATAAGTGTTGGGGTTTAGTATAGATNTGTGCCATATTTTNTNTGTCTTCAATTTGACTGTATCTGGATTGTTAATGACTTCGAATATTCTTGNNAATCTNGTTTATGGTNATATGCGGAGTATGGTTATTTGGTTGTTGGCGATGATTGTTCTTGCTGCGGGAATTGCCNCCGGACATGCNCAACCACCGATTGCGGCGGNGATTGAAACGGATACGCAATCGCTTGTGCTCAAGGTGCATGTGTTTGGTAAGGATGACAGAGTAGAACTTCCAGAGAAGTACAAGCATTTTAGGGANAAAATCGGGCTTCTTTATANCNGCACNGTCAAATATGGCTGTACCGCAACNTGCGTTGCGCCCGATGTGATACTGACNGCTGCCCATTGTGTGCTGCAAACGGCGAAGAATAAGCGATTTCCCGATACGACCGGTTTGAAGTTTTTCTTATGGTCATCACGGCTCCCAAANGTCCGTATTAGNACGGATGTGCTTTATTCCAGNGATCTTATTCCTCGAAATGTTGTTGCNGGATTCCCGATCTCAAAGAAATTTAGAGGAACAAATTTCAAGAANGATTGGGCATTCATCAAATTACGGCGCAGAATTTGNGGTACAAATGCTNTTCATGCTGAAATCGATAACGGATATTGAAATGGTGGAGGCTTCAAAATCCGGNAAACTTCTGGAAGTTGGGTTTCATGGCGATCGGGATTTTGGCGAGAAGCTCTTAATAACCAAAAATTGCGGAATAAAAGGNGTGAGTTTAAAGAAAAANCGCCGNAAAAATCCGCGAACGAGCANTATAATCCACCATACTTGNGACATGTATAAAGGNTCGTCCGGCGCGCCGTTGATGATTGAAACGATTGCAGGGCCGGCAATTGTTGCCGTGAATGTGGCAGAATATTTNCGTCAAAAATACCTCAANCGTGGCAAGAAAATCGTTAAAAGATATCGAAAGAAGCCCCTATATAACATCGCTGTNACTGTATCGACGTTTTCAAAATANTTTCCATTGATGGCGTGGAANAANATCTCTGCCTATGATCTTCAGCTAAAGGAAATTCAACAAATGTTGATGGATAAGGANCTNTATCTNGGGAAATTGGACGGGGTGTTTGGTCCCGCNACGTGGCGNGCAATCCAGAAATTCGAGAAAGCAAACAAGAAAACAGTTATGGGCCTGCCAACAACAGAAATTCGTGATGCTTTGAGGGCCGAAGTAAGGGCGCAAGCACAGGTGGAAGCACAGGCACAAATTCAAACCCAAATTCTGGCGGAATAGTGAACGAAACAACCGGATACAATTTTTGAAGGCAGTTTTGTCAAAGATGAGGTATAACGTAATTCTGATTTAAGATATTGGAATACGAGAACTGACTTGATGCAAAAATCTGCTTTGGCCGAGCCCCATATACCTAAAGACGACGCACCGCATATTTTGGTGGTGGATGATGACAGGCGCCTGCGGCAACTGATTTCACGCTATCTGGGGGAACACGGATTTCGTGTTTCCATGGCAAGTGACGCTGCTGAAGCGCGGCGCTGCATTGCCAGTTTGCAATTTGATATGCTGATTGTGGATGTGATGATGCCGGGGGAAACCGGCACGGCCTTTACCAAATCCCTGCGGGCGGAAACGTCTCGCAAAAAGGGTGCTCATGCCAGTGATGTTCCGATCTTGATGCTGACGGCGTTGGCCGATACGGATGACCGCATTACGGGGCTTGAGGCGGGAGCGGATGATTATTTGCCAAAACCGTTTGATCCGCGCGAATTGTTGTTGCGGATAAATTCGATTTTGAAACGCACTGCCAAGCCTAAACTACCGGTGATTGAGAAAATTGCCTTCGGAGANTTTAAATTTTCGGTCAAGCAGCGCAAATTGACCAAGAGCGGCGATATGGTGCGTTTAACNGATCGCGAGCAGGNAATTATGGTGATATTCGCATCGCGNCCNGGNGATACNGTGGCGCGGCACGAACTTTTGGGCAGTGATAGCATTGCAGGCGAGCGTAAAATCGATGTTCAAATTAACCGTCTGCGCCGAAAAATCGAGACAGATCCGGCAAATCCCAAATGGCTGCAAACTGTGCGTGGTATCGGCTACAAGCTTGTAGTAGAGTAAACAAAACTTTCTACAGCTAAGGGCGGCTTGTGTGCCGGGATTATGTCCGAGAATACCAGTGAAATTGAGCATAGTAATTTGAAGACCGATGCGCCCGTTGAAAAGCGGGTACGCAAATCTGGTCGTGGATTCCTAACCGGACGTGGGGCGCGTGGTTGGCTCTGGCGGCGTATGCCTAAGGGGCTTTATGCCCGTTCACTGCTGATCATTATTATTCCGATGGTATTGCTGCAATCGGTGGTGGCGTTCGTGTTCATGGAACGCCATTGGCAAACGGTGACGGAGCGTCTTTCCAAGGCTGTGGTTAGCGATATTGCCGCGATTATTGAGGTGATCGAGACTTATCCTCAAGATGCGGAATATGATAAAATTGTTGCGCTGGCGTCGGATAAGCTGGATCTGAATATTTCCGTCTTGCCACCTGATCCGTTTCCGCCGGCGAGCAAGAAGCCGTTTTTTGATATTCTGGATGATGTATTACGTGCTGAAATTACCGACCAAATCAGTCGTCCGTTCTGGATCGATACGCTGGGCGCGTCCAACTTGCTGGAAATCAGGATCAGGATGCAGGAACCTCAGAAAGTGTTGCGGGTTTTTGTTCAACGCAACCGCGCTTATGCCTCGAATTCGCATATTTTTCTGATCTGGATGGTGGGAACGTCACTGGTTTTGGTGGCAATCTCGATTTTGTTGCTCAGAAACCAAATTCGCCCGATTATGCATCTTGCGGAAGCCGCAGAACGTTTTGGTAAGGGGCGGGGGCTATCCAGCGATTTTAAGGTTCGAGGTGCTACCGAAGTGCGCCAGGCAGGGCTCGCTTTTATGCAGATGCGTGAGCGTATTGAGCGTCAACTCGAACAGCGCACGACCATGCTCACAGGGGTGAGCCACGATTTGCGAACCATTTTGACCCGCTTCAAATTGCAATTGGCACTGGTAGGCGAGAATGAAGAAACCGATGCCATGCAGCTGGATGTGGATGAGATGCAGCGCATGTTACAGGGCTATATTGATTTTGCCCGCGGCGAAGCCGGCGAAGAGATGGGCGAGATTAAGCTGCGCGAAGTGTTGGCAAGATACGAAAATGAAGCTTCGATCAGTGGCAAGAATTACAAGATCAAATGCAGCAAGGATATTGTCTTTTCCGGTCGGCCTAATGCGATTGGGCGGTTATTGGGCAATCTGATCTCCAATGCGTTTCGCTATGCCGATAGGGTCGAGGTTTCCGCTACCCAAAGCAAAGGCTGGGTGACTATCGTGATTGATGATGATGGCCCCGGCATCCCCGAAGATCAACGCGAAGAAGTGTTCAAGCCGTTTATCCGTCTGGATGAGGCGCGTAATCTGGATGAGACCGGAACGGGCTTGGGGTTATCGATTGCCAGAGATATTGCGCGAAACCATGGCGGCGATATCAATCTTCATGAGAGTTCAATGGATGGCACAC
>JAESSK010000007.1 GCA_016764155.1 Rhizobiaceae bacterium | reverse complement strand
CACGGAAAACACGCGAGATATCGCGACCATAGAAATAGGCTGCTAGACCGTATTGAGTATCATTGGCCAGTGCGATGGCTTCTTCTTCGGTTTTGAAACGGAACACTGGCGCCACAGGGCCGAAGATTTCTTCTTCAAAAATCGCCATGTCTCTGGTGACATTAGTAACGATGGTTGGTTCAAAGAAGGTCTGTCCCAGCGCATGACGCTTGCCGCCCGCAGTAATTTTCCCGCCCTTTTTGAGGCAATCTTCGAGCAAAGCTTCAACCTTGGTGACTGCGGCATCATCAATCAACGGTCCAATCTCATTGCCTTCTTCAAGACCCACGCCAACTTTCAGTGCACCTACTGCTACGCGGAGTTTTTCAGTGAATTCATCATAAACCCCATCCTGAACGAAGAAGCGGTTCGTACAAACGCAGGTTTGTCCGGCATTTCTATATTTGGACATCATCGCCCCGACGATGGCTGCATCGATATCGGCATCATCAAACACGATGAAAGGTGCATTGCCGCCAAGTTCCATTGAGGTACGTTTTACCGTATCGGCGCATTGTTTGATCAACACTTTGCCAATTTCAGTAGAGCCGGTGAAGGAGAGTTTTCTAACGATTGGGTTCGATGTAAGTTCGCCGCCAATCTCGCTGGCCTTGCCGGTGACGCAAGAAATCACGCCTTTTGGAATGCCTGCTTCCTCGGCCAAAACACAAAGCGCCAATGCCGAAAGCGGTGTTTGACTGGCAGGTTTAATAACCATCGTACAACCAACAGCCAGCGCCGGGCCAGCCTTGCGGGTAATCATCGCTGCCGGAAAGTTCCACGGAGTGATGGCCGCAGTAACGCCTACCGGCTGTTTCAATACGACAATACGGCGATCTTCCGAAAAGCCCGGAATTGTATCGCCATAAACCCGTTTTGCTTCCTCGGCGAACCACTCAATGAAACTTGCAGCATAAGCAATTTCACCACGGCTTTCTGCTATTGGCTTGCCTTGCTCAGCAGTCATAATGATTGCGAGGTCTTCCTGATTTTGCATGATCAACTCAAACCATTTCCGCAAAACACCAGCCCGGTCCTTACCTGTACGCTTTGCCCACGGGCCCCTCGCCTCATCGGCAGCAGTAATGGCAATTGCGGTTTCTTCTGCTGAAAGCGAAGGCACACTCGCCAACACCGAACCATCGGCAGGATTCGTGACCTCAATGGTCTTGCCGCTTTTAGCATTCACCCATTCGCCATTAACGTAGCAGGCGGTTTTCAAGAGATCGGGATTGGATAGGTTCAATTTTGTCATTTAATTTCTCGCTATGTTCCTGCAGCTGTTACCAGCACGCTTTCAAGTGTATTTTTTAATGCATCATTTATCGGTGTGGGTTTGTGGGATTTCTTATCCACATAGACGTGGATAAAGAAACCTTCAGCAGCAGCTTCCTGCTCATCATTTCGAAACAGTCCTACTTCATATCGAACGGAAGAATTGCCCAATTTGGCAACCCGTATTCCAGCCGTCACTATATCGGGATAAGCCATCTCGGAAAAATACCGGCATCCGGTTTCAACCACCAGACCGATTTGTTCGCCTTCGCGAATATCCAAAACGCCCTCGCTGATCAGCCAGCCATTGACCGCCGTATCGAACAGCGAATAATGGACGACATTATTCATATGCCCATAGATATCATTGTCTCCCCACCGCGTGGTGATGGCATAAAACGTCCTATAATCATCGCGGTGGCCGCGCTGCGGCTTTTCTGGCATTACCAAGCGGCCTTATAAATGGCCAATGCATCAGCCTCGCTCATTTCGCGCGGGTTATTGACCAGCAATCGTTGCTGCAACATGGCGTCAGACGCCAACTTTTCCAAATGCTTTTCCTCAATGGAAACCTGACGCAATTTGGTTTCCAAACCGAGCTTCTCTGAAAGTGACGCAAGAGATTCAATGAAAGCAGAACAACGCGTATCCACATCGCTTTCCCCGGCAATGTGCGGGAAAGCATCAGCGGCAATTTCTGAATATAAATGCGCAGCTTTAGGAGCATTGAAACGCAACACATGAGGCAAAACCAACGCGTTTGAAAGACCATGAGGCACATGGAACGTGCCGCCAATAGGATAGGCTAGCGCATGAACAGCAGCTACCGGTGAATTAGCAAATGCCTGCCCCGCCAGCATGGAACCAAGCAGCATGGCACTACGGGCTTCAATATCAGAACCATCGAACACAGCTGTTTCAATATTAGCCCCAAGCAATTGCAGGGCCTGACGCGCCAACATGCGCGACAACGGATTATTATTGGCGTTTGCCGAAGCGTAAGACTCGATAGCGTGCACCATCGCATCGACGCCAGTCGCTGCAGTGATGGCTGATGGCAGACCGAGGGTTAGTTGCGGATCAAGAATCGCAAAATCAGGTAAGATTACAGGAGAATTCACTCCGCGTTTTTCTTCTGCACCCACAGTGATGATGGAAACCGGCGTCACNTCNGANCCAGTGCCTGACGTGGTTGGAACCAGNGCCAANGGCAATCTCGGNCCCTTNGCCTGCCCTACGCCCCAAGCTTCATCAAGGTCTTCGCCAGAACCAATCAGCAAAGCAGCCAGCTTCGCCACATCCATGGAGGAACCGCCGCCAAATCCAATGAGGCCAGTCGCACCCGCTGATTTACCAGCTTCCACACATGCCATCAAAGTAGAAAGAGATGGGTCAGCTTCCACACCATCAAACAGGGTGACGGCAATACCTGATTTTTCAAGGGAAGCGATGGCTGTATCACACAATCCCAGCTTGCGAATTCCCGGATCAGTGACGAANAATATCTTCCCGCCAAGGCATTTAGACAGTATTTCACCCAGTCGGTTTGAGGCGTTGTTTTCAAAAATGATCGAGGGCGGCGTATTAAATGTAAAGTTTTTCATAGGGCTATTATAGACTGCCATCTGCCCTTCGCAATAATGAAAAAAGAAATGTGCTCAATAGTTTATCCATGCTAACCAGATTGAAACTCTGGAGGGAAATTCAATGACGGTTACCGATAATAAGGTGGTGCTAATCACCGGTGCAGCGCGCGGGATTGGGCTTGCAACNGCAAGGGCCTTTTTAGACGATGGTTGGGATGNTTGTATTTTAGATAACAACCAAACCACGTTGAGCGCCGCCGAGGCCGATCTAAATCTGTCCAACAATGTNCTGGCCATCCACGCAGATGTTTCCGANCCTAAGCAGGTNGAGGAAAGCGTTGAAAAAATCGTCGACCGCTTCGGGCGCCTNGATGCGCTGGTGAACAANGCNGGGATNGCCAATTTCAAAACCATCGGCGAAACCACNTTNGAAGAATGGCGCGNGATCATGGCGACCAATNTGGANGGNCCGTTTNTATGTTCGCAGGCCTGCGTCCCCGTTATGGCAAAATCCGGCGGCGGCTCCATCGTCAACATCACATCAATTTCGGGCCTGCGCGCCTCCACCTTGCGCGTTGCTTACGGCACCAGCAAAGCAGGACTGATGCACCTAACCAAACAACAGGCAGTTGAACTGGGTGAACAGGGCATCCGCGCCAATGCGATTGCACCTGGACCAGTGGATACAGAGATGGCCAAAAAGGTGCACGATGCAGCCATCAGGCAAGCCTATCACGATGCAATCCCTACCAATCGCTACGGAATGGAAGAAGAAATCGCCAACACCATTTTGTTCCTGAGCGGCGACAAAGCGAGCTTCATCACTGGCCAGTTGATTTCAGTTGATGGCGGTTTTGAAGCAACTGGCATCGGACTTCCCGATTTGAGGAAATAGAGTTAGTCGTCCTTCACACGGTAATCTTTGATTACATCCGTGTCAGGGTCTGGCCCTAGACCCGGCATATCCGGTACAGAGAACTTGCCATTCTTCGGACTGATCACATCGCCATATAAACACGCCTCGCGGTCTAGATAGAGCCATTCAATCAGACCGGGATTGGCTTCGGCGGCCGTTAGATGCAGCGTCGCCAAAAAGCCCGGGCCAAAATATGGTGAGTGAGGCATGATCTGCACACCGTAAGCTTCTGCCAATGCGGAAACTTTTCGGCACTCGGTAATCCCGCCCACTTTTGTAACACTTGGTTGAGCGTAGGTAACAGCACCAGCTTCAAACATTTCGCGGAACTGAAACGCCGTACAGGCATTTTCACCGCTGGCAATCGCAATGCCCGTATCCGATTGCAATTTGGCCAGAGCCTGAAAATCCTCAGGCGGGAATATTGGTTCTTCCAGCCAGTGAATATCATAAGGCTTGAACTTCATTGCGTTCTCATAAGCTTCGATTGGCGTCCACGGACAATTTGTATCGACGGTGATGAGGACACCCTCGCCTGCTTCCTTACGAGCGGCGGCGACCTGCGCGACCCCGGTCTCGTGCAATTTGATAACNTCATATCCCTCGTCCAATGAAGAACGCACCTTTTCAGCCACCAANTCAGGATCGTCATATTTAAACAGACTGGAATATCCAGCCATTTCNGTTTTAANGCTACCACCCANNAAATTNCANACGGGCANTCCTGCNGCCTTNCCNGCNATATCCCAAAGGGCTGTATCAATNCCGGACAGCGCATGAATNATCATGCCGTANCGTCCAAATATATGCAGGTCTTTTTGCAATTGGTGCATGAGCGCGGCGATATCGCTCGCATCCCTCCCAATCAGCACCGGNACAATCATTTCTTCCAAAACGCCTTGAATGGCGCGCCGCGAATTATAACAAAACGCCTCGCCCCATCCAACAATGCCATTATNCGTTTCGATACGAACCAGCATTGTGTTCAGACTGCTCCACGATTTAAGCGACAGTCCCGGACCAGCAGCTTTACCTCCGTGGCCAAACGGAATGGTTACGGGGATGATTTCAATATTGGCAATTTTCACTTGCGCACTCCTTGGAAGAACTTTCACGCAAATAGGAGTTTTTGAAGCTGGTTTGTCAATCGGCCTGTAGAATTTGTTCGCTGATCACTTTTCCAGCACATCAGACAAACGAATTTACCAAGTGACTGCCGTGAGGGAATTTATGCCCGCTTGATCAAACTGGCTTCCTCAGGCTCCAATATTCTTGGAAGAGGTTTGCCATACAAATAGCCCTGCCCCTGATCACAGCCAGCGGCGCGAAGCAACGCATGCTGATTGGGCATCTCAATGCCTTCCGCCGTAATAACCGTATTCAGGCTACGNCCTAGCCCGATGATCATGCTGACAATGGCGGTCACTTCAGAATCGGTGCAAAGATCATCGATAAATATTTTGTCGATTTTGATTTTGCTGAACGGGAAAGTGGTTAAATAGCTAAGGCTGGAAAACCCGGTACCGAAATCATCCAGCGCAATCGAAACCCCCATATCAGCAAGAGTCCTTAGCGTGACGATAACTGAATCTGCACTTTGAATGAGAACGCTTTCGGTAACTTCAAGTTCCAGCCGCCCTGCTTCAAGGCCCGTTTCCCAAAGCACATCTTTCACCAATTCCACAACATCTTGACGCTTGAATTGTACCGATGACAGATTGACCGATACTTTTTCTTGGTTCGGCCAACTTACCGCATATTCACATGCGGTTTTTAAAACCCACTCGCCAATTTCGCTAATCTGACCAGTTTCTTCAGCAAGGCCGATGAATTGCAGCGGCGAGATAATACCTAATTCGGGATGGTTCCACCGAACCAGCGCTTCATATCCATTCACCACNCCGGATTTCAAATCAATTTGCGGTTGATAATATACCAGCAATTCGTCGTTTCGAATGGCATGGCGCAAATCAGCAGCCAAACGCTGGCGCTCCTTGGCGTCGTCATACATTTTTTCTTCAAATATACGATGACAATTCCCCCCATCTGCCTTGGCCTGATAAAGCGCCAGATCGGAAAAATGTATCAACGTATCCGCCTCTCCATCAGCCGGTGGCCCAACAGAAATGCCAATACTGGCGGAAATATCGATGACATCCTCTTCCTCATAAATCGGGGCCGACATCACTTGGCAAATTTGATCGCCAAGCAGCTTCAGATAATCAAGTTCTTCGAACTCTTTCACGATCACCACAAATTCATCCCCAGAAAGGCGACCGGCAACAATTTCCTCGCNCAGGAATTCGGAAAACCGTGATCCCACCTCTTTCAGCACAAGATCGCCCACGGGATGACCAAGGGTGTCATTAACTTCCTTGAACCCGTCCAGATCGATATACAAAAGAGCCATTTTTTTACCAGTCTCTTTGGCTTTCTGGATTGCGGATTCCAATACCTCATGAATCTGAGTTCGGTTCGGCAACCCTGTCAGTGAGTCGTAATCCGCCAAATATTGGATTTTCTTTTCAGACGCATAACGCTCCGTGACATCCTCATGTACAGACAACCAACCACCATTGGCCATGGCATGATCACGAATTTCGACATAACGACCGTCGTTCAACACATATGTTTTTGGCTTGCCATCCTGGTTTTTCGTCAGCCTCTTCATCCTCTGGCGAAACTTTTCAGGCGCATCCCCAATAAAACAACCATGTTCAATGCGTATTACCGCAACTTCTGAGTGGCTCATGCCAGGCATAATNTGNTCCGCATTCAATCCATATATGGTAGCGTATCGATCATTCGAAATAATGATGTTCTGATTTTCATCAAACATGGCCAACCCGTGCGACATGGTCGAAATTGCAGCATCAAACCGCTCATTTTGCTCATTCAATGCCGCTTCAGCATGCACACGTTCGGTGACATCATCATGGGTTAGAAGCCATCCATCATCACCGATCGGATGGTTACGAATTTCAATATAGCGGCCATCCTTTAATTGATGGATTAACACTTCATTGCCGCGTGTTTTCAGCCAGCCTTTTCGCTCGGTGCGATAAGCATCGGCATCGGGGCCTGCATAAGCACCATTTTCAATACGCATCTCCAANACTTCCCGCAAACTGGTTCCGGGNTTGATTTTATCAGGAGAAATTCCATATATTTCCGCATATTTGTCATTGCTGACGACGATTTTTTTATCGGCATCAAACATACACAACCCTTGGGTCATTGCCTTAAGAGCTGCATCCAGTCGCTCATTTCGGTAGGTAAGCTCTTGCTCCGCCATAATACGGTCTGTGATGTCTTCCTGGGTAGCAAGCCAACCACCATCATTCATCGGTCGGTAAAGCACTTCGACGTAACGACCATTGCTTAGCTGCACAACCTGCAGGGCTTCAGAAAACCTATCTATCCAATTATCCGCTTTGGCATCTAAATCATCTATCCCGTCGTCGAAAAAACTCCCTTTGTCGATGCGCAGTTTCAAAATTTCCCGAATGTGCATTCCAGGCTTTATTACGTCAGGTGAGAGATCAAATAACGTCGCATAAAGGTCATTGGAAACAATCAATCTCCTGTCTTTGTCAAACAAACAAAGACCCTGAGAAATATTCGAAATAGCCATATCAAACTGATGGATTTGCAGCGCTAATGCCAGTTTGGCCTCAGTACGTTCAGTAACGTCCGTCTGGGTTGAGAGCCACCCGCCACCTTCCATTGGGTGGATTAAAATTTCCACGTAGCCGCCACTGTTTAATTTATGAATTTCCTGGCCTTCAAAAAGGCTGTCGATCCACTCATCGGCTCTGTTTCTAAAGTCTTCCGGTTTTTCCCCAACGAAACTCCCATGCATAAAGCGAAGCTGAATGATTTCGCTCAAGTTCATCCCGGGCCTGATCATATCAGGCGAAAGACCGAATAAAGTGGCATAGCGATCATTGGAAACTATCAGGTTCTTATTGCCATCGAACATGCAAAGGCCCTGAGAAATATTCGAAAGGGCTGTGTCGAACTGGGCGTTTTGACGCTGAACCTTCAATTCACCCTGCATACGTTCCGTTACATCTTCATGGGTGGTAAACCAGACTCCATCGACAACCAACTGATCGCAAATTTCGACGTAACGCCCATCATTCAATTGGTAGGTTCGTGGAACACCGGTTCGATTGGATTTCAGTTTACCAATCGTTGCCAGAAATTCCTCAGGATTATTGCCAGTATAACACCCATTTTCAATACGGGATTTTACAATGTCCTTTAGGTTTTTACCGGGCCCGGTATGCTCAGGAGACAAGCCGTATATGGTTGCGTAGCGGTCATTGGAGATAATGACATTGTCATCACCATCGAACATACAAAAGCCCTGATGCATGACAGAAAGCGCAGATTCAAATCGTATTTGCTGGCGGTTCAACTCCCGTTGGGAATTTTTCTCCTTGGTTTTGCTCTGCAAATAAAAGAACGCAGGCAAAGCAAAAATCAGGAATGACATGCACGAAAGAACAATGAACACCACCAGCATTGAATTGTGCAGCAATGCCTGAGTTTCAGTTTGATCAATATACAGTTTAAGAGTGCCGAGTTTTTTTCCACCCTTTGAAATCGGATGGATCACCTGCGAATAGAATTTGGGTTGATCTATACCGTTCCCTGTNTCCAGAGTNACNGCATGTCCNGANTGACGATCGACGGAAGCCAGCACACCCACAACGCCACCATGATCGCGACCATCGCCGTTTTGACGNCCNTTAGCCGAGAACCCATGTTCTTTATCAGCNTGCAAATATGGNTTTTGNGGCCTTAGATCAGAATGGGAACTCGTATCAAATACAACTTTTCCATTTGGATCGCTAAATTCATAACGATAAATACGNCCCACGAAACTAAGTTGGTGCAAAACTTCGAAGGCATTCGACTGCTCAGCCTTGCCCTCGAAAATACTATCCAGATTATCCAGATTGGTTTCAATATCTTCCGCCCAGCGCATACCAACAGAATAGGCATCACGCTCCAACAGGCGGTTGGTTAAATATTCCAGCGAATATAGGGCCGTCCCGACGGAAATCAGGCATAACATCGCAACCATTATTTTCACGCGGCCCGCTTGCGCAAAAATCGAAATTAAACTCATCTGCCTCAATAACCTTCCGCAAATGCTCAAACGCGCTTAGCACGCGACAAATGCACAGGTGACACCCAATAGCCGTCCCGCAGGACTGCTTGCCACAAAAAATGGATAAAGAACGATTCGGAGTTATCCGATATGGCGAAGCCGCATCATGCTGGGCAAAAACCCCTTCGCGAATGGATTTTTTATAACCAATTGATGTAAACATTCAGTTAAAGACTGCGCCGCATGGAATTATATTTGACATACAGATCAATTGTTTATCTGTTACTTAAAAGCACTTTCCCGCACCGTCAAAAGCCATCGTCAGGGCTATAAATCGCCATTAAGGAACTACATGATAAAAGCAAATGATATCATTACAAAACTAAAGCTTACGCCTCATCCTGAGGGTGGGCATTTCCACGAAACATTCCGGGATGTATCAGTAAATGGNCGCGCATTATCCACCGCCATCCTCTATTTGTTGAAAGCCGGTGAAGTCTCGCACTGGCACAGGGTCGATGCCACCGAAATTTGGCATTGGTATGGTGGCGCGCCGCTTGAACTGAGTCAGGCAACAAACGACAGCCCCACCGTGACAAACATTCTCGGTAATGATGTCATCAATGGCGAAACACCACAGATTATTGTGCCCGTTAATGTATGGCAATCAGCCAAAAGCCTTGGTGACTGGACGCTCGTGGGATGCACAGTTTCTCCAGGTTTTGAATTCGACGGCTTCGAAATGGCGCCTGCAAACTGGGCGCCACATCAATAAATTGGCCATCACCGCCTGCGCACACGCCGCGAAAGTTATACCAACTATAATCACAGATGATTCCCAAGTTTTGACTTAAAAAACCAAACCTCCTCAGAAAATACAAAGAATTGATAAGATTTATTCGACTTTGAAATCTGCGGGTTCCTGTCATAGTCGAGAAACTTAGCATGTTATGCAATTTCTATGGAGGGAATTTGCGTTCAGGCACTTCTTGATAAGTAGAAACCGGTTTTCGGACAAGAAGTGCGCAGGAATACGAGATGGGAGGGCGACGCATCAAAAAGCGAATGCGCCTTAAGTCAAAGTGAATATTTTCACATCAGTTAGGAGGAACTCATGTACGATTTTNCAAAAAGCATTTTNTCAGCAGTTTTNGTCTCTTCGCTTGTTTNTGGCGGAGGCGCAATTGCCGGAAGTTTCGACACCAAAGACATAAACGAGCTGCGCCTTCCAGGAAGCGCTCCCGTGATGGATTGTTCGTCACTGGCCTTTAAGGGCGAATATGATTACACGATCTATTCGGCAGAATTGATCGCCGCTAAAGGCGACGTTTTAGAACATTGCCAGNTGGACGGCATCATTCGCCCCGAAATCCGCTTTCAGGTAAATTTNCCAACCCAGTGGAACGGACGTTTNTATATGTCCGGTAACGGCGCNTTTGCCGGCACCCAGCCAGGAACNGGCCGCGCCAAAACACGCGACAACGCGCTAAAATATGGTTTTGCTACCGCCTATACCGATACTGGCCACAATAGCAGCGCCTTCAGCACATCTTTTGCATTTCAAAATCTCAGCAAAGAGGTCGATTACACTTATCGCTCTGTGCAACTCACAGCAATTACCGCCAAAGACCTGTTAAAGGAATTTTACGGTAAATCAGAAAATTATGCATATTGGGACGGATGTTCCACCGGTGGACGTCAGGGGCTAATGTTTGCCCAGCGCTACCCGGATATGTTTGATGGCATTGTGGCTGCTGCTCCAATCCCAAATTTCACCGATTTGATGGTGGCATTTGTCTGGAACACTCTAGCTCTCCAAAGCTCTGAGCCGCTAACCGCGGCGCATATGAAAACCATTGCCGACACCCTTTACGAGCAATGCGATGCANTGGANGGCGCAAAAGANGGNCTCATCCGTGATCCNCGCATGTGNAAATTTGATCCTGAAAAAGACCTTCCAAAAACAGGCGAAGTNTCCTTTTCAGATGGNCAGATTGCATCCCTCGTNAAAGTNTATGGCGGCGTNCAGTCCAACGGAAAACAATATTATCCNGGCTGGCCNNTGGGCGCTGAAATTGCCGACGCTAAAGGCAACCCNATGTGGAANAACTGGATGTNTAAAGCNGACGGTTCAGGCGGCACCATTCAGGAAATCATGGGCAAAGCNTTCATGGANAATCTNGCCTTTGTTCCAGACGANCCNAANAANGACTGGCGNTCNTTTGATTTCGACAACGATCCTGCNAAAATTACAACCATTCGCAAGATGCTGGATACCACAAACCCGAACCTCACCCGCTTTGCAAAATCTGGCGGACGCATGATCACCTATCACGGTTGGGCAGACCCGGGCGTTACGCCGTATTTGACCACTGGCTACTACGATAANGTGATCAAGGCGATGAACGGCAAAGCTCAAGACAGCTATCGCCTGTTCATGGTTCCCGGCATGGGCCATTGCGGCGGCGGCATTGGCGCTTCTAAAATCGATGCCATGAGTTCCGTCATCGATTGGGTAGAAAGCCACAAAACACCAATGCAACTGGTAGCAACNGGNGGCGGCGCAGATGGAAAAGGTTCCGTATTGATGTGCCCCTACCCTCAGGCTGCAAAATATAAAGGCTCCGNCGATGCGCTGGATCAGGCCAATTGGACCTGCGGCAACTAGATTGATCTTCCTGTCAGTTTAGTTGGTAAAGTGACTAGAGGCGGCCATCCATTTCGGATGGTCGTCTTTTTAGTTTGCCAATCAGTGGTGAACATCCTCCCAACTGCATTGGCGAGCGATGGCCGCTTGCCTATACTGGCGCAGTTATATTGGGGATGAGGGAGCAAACAAACATGAACAAGCCACGCTTGAAAACGCCACCGGGAGCCTGTGACACCCACATGCATTTTTANAATGCNAAATANCCNGAAGCGCCCACTTCTCCCTTNTATCCACCCGATGCCAGNGTTGAANATTATCGNAANATNCAAGAACGACTGGGGCTTGAACGCGTTGTGATCGTACAGCCTTCAACCTATGGCCTCGACAATGAATGCAACCTCGCAGGCATGGCTGAGTTCGGCGACAATGCCCGAGGGGTAATGCTAGCCAATCAGGATACAAGCGATGAAGAACTGCAACGCTTAACAAATCTCGGGGTGTGTGGCATTCGCTTCCACATGTTACCGGGCGGCGCACTGCCNTGNGAAATNCTCGAAGAAATGGCAGCCCGCGTCCATAATTTTGGCTGGCATGTNCAATTACAAATGAACGGNCANGAATTCCCNGANCGCATNGANATGCTCAAGCGCCTGCCCGGAAATTTGGTCGTAGATCATGTTGGGCGTTTCATGGACCCGGTCGCTATTGACCATGAGGCATTTACAACGCTGTTAGGTCTCGTTGAAGATGGCAANTGCTGGGTTAAACTTTCAGCCCCTTATGAATCCTCTCTAGACGGATTGCCAAAATTTAAAGACGTGGCAGTCCTTGCCCGCGCATTGGTGAAAGCAGCACCTGAGCGCATGTTATGGGCCAGCAACTGGCCGCACCCAAATCAAAAGACACGCTATGATGAAGCTGATATGCTCGACAATTTGCTGGACTGGGTTGATGATGACACCACCAGAAATAAATTTTTTTTGGCGGATAATCCTGCTGAACTTTACGGCTTTTAGGGGCAATTAGAAATATGCTGCTAAAAAAATGGAAAACCATATGGATCACCGGTGCAAGCTCCGGTATCGGCATCGAACTTGTGGAACAATTGGCGCAAGGCAGCGCCAATATCGCCATATCCGCCCGCTCCACGGATAAACTCAATGCGCTGACCGACAAATATCCCAACGTTTTCGCCTTCCCGCTGGATGTGCGTGACGAAAACGCCGTGGCCCAATGTGTTGCAGATATTGAGGCCGCTCATGGCCCGATCGATCTGGCAATTCTAAACGCTGGCGTGAGCGCTACCAGCAGCACAGCGAAACCAGAAGCATCTGTATTCAGAACCATCATCGAAACAAATTTTCTCGGCGTTACCAATGGCTTGTCGGCGCTAATGCCCTATATGAGCCAACGCAGCTCCGGCCATATTGCATGGGTGGCCTCACTCGCCGGTTATAATGGCCTTCCCGGCTCCGGCGCGTATAACGCTTCCAAAGCAGCACTGATCACCCTTGCAGAGGCAGCCCGTCCTGAACTCAACGCCAAAGGCATTGAATTATCAGTTATCAATCCGGGCTTCGTNCGCACNCCNATGACGGATAAAAACAAATTTCCCATGCCGTTNATGATGACGCCNANANANGCGGCGGCAGCNATTATTCGCGGTCTGGCAAAACAAAAATACGAAATNGCCTTCCCATGGCAATTGGCCCTGTCGGTNAAATTTATGCGCCTCCTGCCCTATCCGTTATTCTTCCTGCTCGTGCGCAANGCATTAATGNCCAGANTTGGCAAATGATCCAANNTTTGNAAATCNAAGTACAAAANNGTTTTGGAAAAACTAACTGGTAAGATGACAAACAACGAAATAAGATATTGNCATGGCATGCTGATTCTTTATATCGGCAATGTCTTCCAAATGCTNGATCCGCGGGGGGCGTGGATCAGAACCTTAGAAGGATTTGGACATGCCACGTGCTTGCAGAGAATGTGGAAAAGGGGTTGGCGGCCTACGGGTGGATAAAGCATTTTGCACCTCCAAATGCCGTAGCTCCTTCAATCAACGCCGTGCCCGACGCGGTGCCGAAATCTATGATATGTTTATGACCATGCGCTATGAGCGCACCTTATCCACCAGAGCAAAAGCCTTGTGGTTCATCGCCTGCCGCATGGCAAACCATTGGCGCGAGGAAGACGTCNTACGCCGCGAGGGNCGCCTGTCATGGCGAGATCCNACGAGAATGATTGCACGCAAGCGCTATTTGAATANACCCTGATGGTCTCGTCGGCATAGTTCAGAATTANCAATTCCGCACACAAACAAATCTAAATGCGGCTCAAACCTCAAAAATGCCACAAAACTATCGATTCGTATAAAATACGCCGGGGGGCTCACGAGTAAGGAGTTAGGCGGATGCGAGGAAGTAATCAGCAGCGTGGACCAAAAGACAACAACGAGTTTGGTAAAGCAAATTCAGAACNAACACCCCAAACAATTTCCAATGAGAGCTCATTAGTTGAGGCTTCTTCGAAGTCAGATAGTCTATTCGAGTTTGAGAGCAATCCATCGGAAAGTTATTCTGCCAGGAACGCACTTTTTTCAAGCCGGTCCCTCGGCAATAAGAGCTGGACGCCGGAAGCTTTACCCATTGGACGGATCAGTTTGGAAGAAACATTGGAAGAGGAATTAACCTCCGGTGTTCTCGAAAATTCCTCACTNTCCTATATCAGATCGAAGGCNGACAAGCTGGAAAGTGCCATNCGGGAAGTAAACCGTGAATGCGATAATCTGATTGCAGTTTGNGACCNAGANGACGATATCGCGGCTNTCCTCCCAANTGACAAAACACTTCCAGAATTGAGTNAAAANCTCTTCTGCGCANCACCTCAAAACGNATNCTGGTAATGGNCTCNATTGCGCTGTTNGCCACCTGCGGCGGCGTCTATGCCTATGTTAATCCGCAAAANCCGATCAATCTGNNGGTNCATTCCANNATTGCAGAANTNNCCAATCGGTCCGTGANCCAAACCATCATAAAGCCGTCNAAGAATGTCTATGCATCNTTGGGCGGGTTTCCAGCTTCTCCACANCGCCATCCAGTTCAAATCGAGANGACTGCAAAGCCANCCCCNGAACCNANACGNNCNGNNGCNGTGAACGNCGAATTGCCGATGGANACAGCAACACCAGATGCNCNGCTTTCGAACTTGGCAGANACAAACATTGCCGANGCNCCNATTGTAAGAGAAATCATTCNTCNANCNCNCCATTCCGACACGCCNGNNNCCCNTCCNGNCAATCCATCTGAACCCGTCAGCTTGTCAGAACGATTTGGCAAAGGAGNNACATCGCAGGCNGTTCAGCAGGACGTCATGCCTTCCAAAAAACGCGATATNGAAATGGTAAAACGCNTTGTGCTTCAGGCCAATGCGGGAGCCACGCTCGACAATTCTCAATTCAATATTTTAGTCGCCAGATTGGCACAAGGAGATTGTCTGTCATCCGCATTACACGGAATATTCGGAGGGGACAAAATTTCACCCANCTTTGTGCGCACGCTTTTGACCGACATGACGAACAGNTGCTGATCAGGTTCGTCGGATGTTGTGCCAGGAAAGCCACTCACCGACGTCCANTTGNAACTGAGTATTAGAATATCTGCAGTTTCGTTNGGANCTTCGTTTGGAGTCGNAAACGAAGCAAAATCACACATCCACAAGGGGAATAATATGAGACATTTAATGATGTTGCTGGCTGCACTTTTGTTCACGCCGGCATCTGCATCCGCACAGGAATTTGAAAAGAATATCATGACCGGGGGCCCGAATGGCACCTATATCCAGATCGGAAATGACCTNGCCAAGCTGGAAGNCCANTGNGGNTTGANGCTTAACGTACGCGAAAGCGGCGGTTCACTGGAAAACTTCGTTGGCGTACGCAAACGTGCCCACACCCAATTTGGCATCGTTCAAAGCGATGTTCTNGANTATTTCAAAACATTTCAGGCCAACGATCCNGNAATNCAAAGGGCNATNTCNGGCGTTCGCATCATGTTTCCTTTGTATGATGAAGAAGTTCATATCCTTGCAAAACGCGAGATTACTACTCTGGCGGATTTAGCGGGAAAAAGAGTTGCCGTTGGCAATAAAGGCAGCGGAACATACCTTACCTCATCATTGATTTTGGACATAATGCAACTGCGTAATGTCGAGCGAGTAGCAACCCCTGCCAAGGATGCCCTCGTAAAACTCCAGAACGGTGAAATCGATGCTCTTATATATATCGCCGGGGTTCCAACAAAACTGTTCGCAGATCCNAATATAGATGGTTCGCGNTTTCATCTTCTGCCCATCAATGAACCACTGTTACAGGCTNCNTATGTCTCGGCAAATATCGCGGCAGGCACGTATCCATTTCAAACAGAGGAAGTGAATGTAATTGCCGTCAAAGCGGTGATGATGACGTATGAGTACCGGATTCAAAAGAACCGTTATCAAAAAGAAAGCTGCAAGGCGGTTTCTGATCTCTCATATTTAATGCTGGCAAATCTCGATCAATTAAAATCAGAGGGTCATCCCAAGTGGAAAAGCGTTGATCTAACGGCCGTCCCTCCCGGCTGGCAAGTAGGAAACTGCGTCAAGACAGGCATGGCGCTAGATTATAAACTGCAATGCCAAGCACCGCTGGCCAAAGTCGCCAGCAAAAAAACGACCACTGACGAGGAATATCTAAACCTTCTAAAACTACGATTGAAAAACTAGACAGCAAAGAACTAAAAAATGGCGAGCACGCAGCAAACAAAATGGCGCGTCATTTCCCTAAATTAGTGGATATACGTTTGCGTTTCGATCGATAGATGACATCCATTATACCGCTTAGACAAAAACGCACCTGAGCCAGCGACCAATCTGCCTCAATATTGGTTCGCTGAATCCAAAGAGGATCGGTGTTGGAACTGACGGTCTGGCAGTTGGTCATAAATCCCAGATTATATCCCGCCTCCTGGACCTTCTTTGCAGCTTCGATTGAATAGCTCCAATCCTCGCCACCAACCCAACAAAAAGTATCAATTGGATCATCCAACGCCTGTTGCAGGCGTGAGCGAGAAGTGACGATTTCATCGATCAATTCATCATCGGTCAATTTTTCCGACAGGCGGACATGTGAGTGCGTATGGCAGCCAATAACATGACCGCGCGCAATCAAGTCCTTCATCTCTGCAAAATTCATAAAATCATCAGATGATTCACCATCCGGCAATTTCCTATCGCCCTGATCATTATCATAGCGGCCCGATGAGATGAAAAAGCAACCGGTAAATCCAAACTCTTCCAATAAAGGCGCCGCAATCTCGTAATTGCTTCGATACCCGTCATCAAACGAAAATAAAATTGCTGGCTTGCCTGCTTTTCCCGATAAGGTTTCTTCAAGTCGACTGCGTGGTGTGTCGACAAAATGACGTTGATAAAATTCCAACTGCCGACGGAAATTGTCTACTTGTTCTGTCGGCGTGCCATGATAATTCACCACCCGCACATAGCCTCGATGACGCTGGCGCGCCAATTGGCCAAGCGCGGAGATCCCGCCTAAATCACTTAATTGACAAATGAGCTGCTTCGCACCCATTTCTACCACATCTGATAAATAGTGGAGGAAGGCGCATCCGGATCATCTTCGGCATCACTGCGTTCAACTGCAATCGTTTCAGCCAATTTTTCCAAGTGAGGAATAACAGGTTGAAGATCATCCAATTCTCCCTGCTAAATGTTCAAAAGACCGGAAAATTCGCTCTTTAAACCCATATTTTCCATCTCGCCACGATTAATTCTGGTTTGTCGTGCTGGCAGAAAATAGCTATCATTGGCCAGTTCGCTGCGAAAGGCCAAATGCAAAGGCGAGTTTTCAACGGCCAGCTCCACCAGCTTTTCATCAAAAAACTCAAGCGCCATCTGTTTACTAGTCGAGCTCAAATTCGTTTTTCCAGTCATCATTCTCACAATGCCGTTCTCTTTGATGGCCATGGCAAGGACAATGCATGGTATTTTATCTGCGTAAGTTTAATGTTGGGCAGGCCGAAAATGGCACATACAGAAAAAGACGAATTAACTAGGCACCTAGCCGACATTCTTTGATCTCTGATGCCGGAGTGCCTTGCAGATATAAGCCTAACCAGAACAGGGCACAGACCTGACTACCGGAAAGCATAAATCCATTCCATGCACCTATAAAACAGTCAGCCAACACACTACATCGCTATGTAACAAGCAAAGAGAATGAACTGCCCAACATTTTTTGAAGACAAAGGGAATACCCCCCTCCGAACGAGTTCCAACAGTATGCTGTCGGATGTCATCAGACTAAATTGAATGAGAAAGTGATGCCCCCAACACGGAAGCGTAAAATTTCACCTTAACTATCTGAAAATAAACACAATCTAATTTCGCGTAAGGGTTCTTGTGTGCCAGAAAATCATGTTCGAATAGACTATTGCGGTGGAATAACCCAAGGTAGAATATTATCAACGTGCACTCGACAAGAGAGCACCATTATCTTACATCGTGATTTTACCTAGGAAATGCTCAGATCCAAATCCACGATGAACGATTGAAAATTGAGCTCTGGTCACCATTCAATCTGATACAAAGACACCTTGGCAACAATATAGGGTTCAAAACAGCATCGACCCGGCACTGAATTCTTCCTTAGAAGATCAGTCTTAGTTGACCACTTCTTCACGAAAAGCACGCTTAAAGGACTTCATTATTGGTCCGACCATGTATTGAAATGGCGTATGCAAACCCGTTTGAACAAAAACATCGGCGGGCATCCCTGGCTGCAAGTTAATTTTCTCAGATGCTTGTATTTTGCTCTCTTCATCCACTCTCACACGCAATGTGTAGTATTTTTCGCGCGTATCCGGGTCTGTTTCAACGTCGGCCCCGATTTGATATATGATCCCTTTCAGAGGCACCATATGTCTTGCCATGAAGGATGAAAGTTGAATTTCTGCCTGCATTCCCAAACTTACATTATCAATGTCTGTTGGTAACAATCTTGCTTCGACAATCAAATCTTCATTAGTTGGCACAATAATCAAAATCGGCTCTCCTGGCCTAACAACACCACCAATGGTCTTATGATTTAATTTAAGAATTTTTCCGTCAATCGGCGAATAAATTACAGTTCTTGAAAGTACGTCCCCGGTTGCACTCAGCGCTTCCCCAACCTGAACAAGTTCGGCATTGATCTTAGAAAGTTCCTCGGCCACTTTCTCTAGAGATCCCGTTTTTACTGATATTTGAGATATACGTATTTCTGTAATTTTCTGTTCTGCGCGGGCAATCGAAGAACCAAATGCGTCGTTGCTTGAGGAGAGTTCGGCATATTTTCTTTGTACTGCCAACAACTCCGGAACACGAATCAACCCCTTGTCTTTTAGGATTATTTTTGCCGCAAGCTCCAATTTTAAAAACCCCAGCTGCTTTACCAATCCGTCTGATTGTTTGTTCAAGCTGACAATTTCGGTTTTTACCTGTTCTTCCTGCTGAGAATAGATATCATTTTGTTCTTGAACCAGTTTTCGTTTCAATAAAAATAACGCATGTTCATTTTCAACGAACTGTTTGAAATTTTTATTGTCTTTAAGGACAGCTGGAATCTCCGAGATAAATTTATCCTGATCATGTTGTTGCGCTAACAATCGTTCTTGAATTATTTTAAGTCTATGAAATTTTTTAAATTTTGACTGAAAATTGGCTTCAGCAAGAGCCGTATCCAAAACCAGCAATGGTTGATTTTTAGACACGACCTCCCCTTCCTTGGCAGAAAGACTTGAGACAATACCGCCTTCCAAATGTTGTACGGTACGCTGACTGCCGTCAGGACTGATTTGCCCCGTCGCTATCGCAGCAGAGGACAATTGCGCGGTTGAAGCCCAAGCACCAAAACCACCAAAACATAATATGATTGTTAGATAGCCCAAAAAACGATAACCAAATATCGATGCTTTTAAAGCCTTTTTTGGGTCATTTTTACTGTTTGTCATATGTATTTCTCACAATTATATTGCAACTTATTACCTTCTATTAAAACCTTCTAGATACCCTATGTGTTTTTTTGAAGCTGGCGTGCGTTACTCACCTTTCTAATTTTTTCCAACATATCGCCAATCGGCCGAATTGCATTTTTCATAAACTCTTCTTTTGACTGCACCTTCTCAATTGCACCTTGTGACATTGTCACGATCAAATCGACATTAGCTAATACAGCCGGCTTGTGACTTACAATAAACACCGAAGCTCCCATACTCTTCATTTTGAGAATCCCTGCATGCATCGCAGTATCACCGTCGGCGTCCAAATTTGAGTTTGGCTCATCAAGCACCACCAGACGGGGATTTCCATACAACGCTCTTGCAAAGCCAATACGCTGCGCCTGGCCGCCTGACAAATTCATCCCGTGAGTACCGATGACCGTTTGATACCCTTGAGGAAAGCCGTTGATCATCTCGTGACACCCGGCAATCTGCGCGGCCTCAATGACTGCTTCATCATTTGCGGCATTCATTCTGGCAATATTTTCCTGAATGGTTCCATCCATCAATTGTACGGATTGCGCAAGATATCCAATGTTTTTTCCGAACTGAGTTTTGTCCCAGTTGCTCATGGAAGTTCCATCAAGTCGGACCGATCCAGAGGTAGGAACTAATGCCCCAATCAGTATTTTACACATGGTACTCTTGCCCGAGCCGGATGCACCAATAACGGCGATAATGGACTGGGTTGGAAATTGGTAATTCAGCCCTCTTAATATTGGTCTTTCTGAATTTGACAAAACATAACTTGCATTGTTGAATTCAACCTCCCCACGTGGTTCTGGTTGAATTATGGTGTCCATATCAGACGGCGCAGACAGGATCAGTTGGCGAATTCGTTTGTGAGCCTGGATAGCTCCTATTAGCCCGCGCCAAGCTCCCAAGGCTTGTTCCGCAGGTGCCAATGCCCGCCCCATAAGAATTGACGCAGCAATCATCCCACCTGAGGTTATTTTGCCATCAGTTGCCAAATATGCCCCAAGACCCAAAACAGAAATTTGAGCGGTAAACCGAATGAATTTGCTAAAGGCGCTGATTTTTGCGGTGAATGATGCAATTTGATACATCGCTTCAGAAACGAACGCATTATCCTCGTTAAATCTAGCCAGCACACCGGGCATCATACCCATGCTGTAAACGCTGTCTGCATGACGGTTTGCCACCTCAACAGTCGTTTGTGCGCGCGCTTGCCGCGCACTTAAACCATCCATTTGTCTGCGAGTAACAATATCATTTGCTCCTGCAATAAAGAACAATAAAAATGCAGCAACCACGGCAATTATACTTAGCCAAGGATGAATTAACGCAATTGCAAAAATAAACATGGGCATCCAGGGACCGTCAAAAAAGGGTAAAATTCCTGGCCCGCCGACAAATTGTCGAACGCTCATCAAGTCATTCATCGCATGAGCTTGGGACATACCTTTTGATCGCGCCATTTGAATGATGGAAACCAATAAATCCGGGTTTACCGTTTCATCCCACCATTTGGCAATTTTGGCTAGAATGGAACCTCTGATCCCATCCAATATCGCAATAACTACAAGAAAAAATACAACAATTATTGTCAGATAAATCAAGGTTTCCACGTGGCGGCTTTGCATCACCCGATCAAATATCTGCTGCATATACAATGGTGAAATAAGCGCACCCAAATTGATAAAGAAGGAAAATATTCCAACAGTAAAAAACCCAGTCAATGATGCCCGATACACCTGTAAGGCCGGACTATTTTCCAACTTTTTCTTATCTATTTTCAAAAACCGTCCCCCTACAAACACAGACCAACAAATATATACCCAAACCCAAACAATATGCACAGTTTAGGTTTTCATGGTTACCAAGATTAACAGTAGATCTTGGTGCATTTACAAAGCTGCAAAGGACACCTTTTGCAGGGTGCCCTTTGCATTTTTAAATTTTTACCATCAGGCTAGGCCCAAATTAGGCAATTATTTCATCGCCATTACTGTCGAAGGTTGGCACTAAGAAATCTGGGGCTGCAACCATCTCACTCATACCTTCATCTGCACCATAGTCTGGCGTATCATTTTCAGATGTACCTGCAAGCGCAAAATCCAGATCAGCAGTGGCCGTACCACCGTTACCATCAGAGATGGTAACGGTACCATCGAAGGTAACTTCATCTCCGGCTTCCATCAACTCGGCGATAAGATTTCCCACAAATGGATCAATGGTGAACGTTCCATCAGAACCCAGTTCAGTCAATTCAACCAACCCGGAAAGATCTATAGAAGGAAGTCCATTGATATGCAGCATCAATATACCACTGATTTCTTCAACAGTGAGAACATCACCATTGTCAACATCATTGGCATTCATTTGATTAAGCAGATCAATACTAAGTCCACCAGCAATATCTGTATCATTGCCGCTTACACTGAGAGCTTCCAACGTTGGAGCGTCATTGGTACCATTTACGGTGATTGTAACTTGAGTGGTTGTCGTTGCATTTATAGCACCCGAACCATCATCGACGGTAACAGTGAAGGTTTCACTGAAAGATTGACCTACCCCCAACTCCTGCACAACATCTAGGCCATTATTAATTGTATATACCCATTCAAGTTGACCAGTCGTATTGTTAACAACAGCAGTTAACTCACCATCATTGCCACCTTGATTTACAGAAGCAGTATGATCATCGGTTAGATCAACATCCGTGATGTTTTCCATTCCAATAGTGGATAGAATTCCAAGCGTGTCATTATCCTCAATGACAGATCCAACGATATCCCCAACCATTGGGGAATCATTGGTGCCAACCACCGTAAAGCTCAGTGTTGCAGTTGTTGTACCGCCCGCATGAGTATCTGACACATCGAATGTGAATACATCCGATTCAGTCTGATCATGCGCCAGCCCATCAAGAACATCACCGTTCGAAGTAGCAGTGTCATATAGTGAGTAAGTATACTCACCATTAGCCATAATGACCAAGGCACCATACAAGCCATTTATTGAACTAGACACCGACGATAGCACAGGCACAGGTGCAGTCATGCCGGACTGTGAAACACTTGTGACGCTGACAACAGCAAGAAGGCCTTCATCACCATCATCAACATCGGATGCATTACCACTCATGCCAGTTACCAATACATCGCCAGTAGCAATATTTGGTAATTGACCGTGAATGCCGCAATCTTCATAAACGTTTCCGCTCGCATCGGAACCGGTGCCACCAGATGCATCTACAATCGATGAATTACCAACTTCCACATCACCCACCACCGGGGCGTCATTCGTGCCATTGACTGTAATGGTTAGGCTTTGACCAACAGAACCACCATTTCCATCAGAAATGGTGTAGTTGACAGTAACCTCTTCCAAGTCACCCACGGCCAAATGATCATAGGCAGGATCAGTCGCATCAAACGTCGACTGGGAACCAGTCACTGACACACCAGCTGGCAACATTGCCAGGAAATCACCCACTGACAATGTATCGCTTAGATCCAGATCATCGGCACCATCCAACAGATCAACAACCAAAGGTGCTGCCTCGCCTTCGTCAATTATTTCAACGAGAGAAGACGTAACAGTTGGTGCATCATTCGAACCGTTGATGACGATTAGAATTGGTTGATCAACAAATGCTCCTTCACCGTCGGTCACCCGAACCTGATAAGTAATAGTCAACGTGTCGCCATCACCCAAGAAATCAATTGCTTGATCTTGTACTCCAAAATTAAAGTCAATCTGCCTGGCATTGTCATTTGCAGCATTAGCCGCGCCGAAGCTGATTACACTTATCATTGCTGCAAGGGCTGCAGTAAGTCCGTCAGGAATAGTTTCTGAACTACCTGGGCCTGCCGGAGTTAGCTCAATTTCAGGGTCCGGAAGCACACTTACCGTCAAGGCACTCGCGTCATCGACATCTTCAACAAGGAATGATCCCCCCGTTGTAATTGCGGTTTCCTCCGGATTACCATCATCAGCAGCTTGATTTAACTCATTTATATCCTGAGTGACAGTCTGACCAGCCAATATAGTTGGCGCATCATTGACCGGTGTAACAGTCAGGGCAAAGCTTGATGTTGTAACGCTGTTGGCGGCTCCCTGACCATCATCGGCAGAAACCGTAATAGCAATCTCGCCATTGAAGTCCTGTGGCGGTGTGAAAGAGAACGCAACAGCAGGATCAATAATAATGGTTTCCTGAGAGATGCCACTGGCAGCAGGATAATCAAGCGTCAGCGTGACCTCAACATCATCCCCATCAACATCACTGATCGCTGCGGCAAGAATACCCTGAACATCAAGAGAAGTCGCATTAACAACCTCATCTTCATCAATCGTTTGATCCA
Source organism: Rhizobiaceae bacterium (assembly GCA_016764155.1). Taxonomy (GTDB): domain Bacteria; phylum Pseudomonadota; class Alphaproteobacteria; order Rhizobiales; family Rhizobiaceae. The sequence continues at coordinate 191 of JAESSK010000007.1, read as the reverse complement.
ACAAAGGTGCAATCTCAGGCGCATCATTGACCGGTGTAACAGTCAGGGCAAAGCTTGATGTTGTAACGCTGTTGGCGGCTCCCTGACCATCATCGGCAGAAACAGTGATAGCAATATCACCATTGAAGTCCTGCGGTGGTGTGAAAGAGAACGCAACTGCAGGATCAATAATAATGGTTTCCTGAGAGATG
>JAESSK010000006.1 GCA_016764155.1 Rhizobiaceae bacterium | reverse complement strand
CACCAACGTGTGGCCGGTTCAACATGTGCGCGACCTCTATTTGCTTTGGTCCTTGGAAAAAAGCCGGTATCAGTGGTACTCGGGCGGAAAGCGCGATTGTCGCGGCACCACGTTTGAATGTTGTATTCGTCTCGCTTCGCGTACCACTTGGGAAGATCAAAATAATTTCACCATTTTGAAGAATTTCGACAGCGGATTTAATCGAACTTGGCAACGGATTTGCGCGATCAACCGGAATGGACCCAACGTGCTCTAGCACCCACTTGGTCAGAGGTTGATCAAACAGTTCGTACTTGGCCATATGTCGTAACTGTCTTGGGTGCACGGCATAGGACAACCATACGCTCAGAGATTGAGCCACGTTCTTTCAGCCCTGGTCGAGTGTCCATGATGCTAATTACATCATCCCGCATTGGTGTTTTTTCAGTGAACAGATAATCGCCAAGAACTTTGTTCAGGCCACTTAGGTCATCCCATGAGAAGCGCCATATGGAACGATTTATGTCGCTCTTCAAATTTTTCAATCTCGTCGCGAGGGCTCCGTACCATTCGATGGTGGCAGAGCACAATATTTTCTTCCCATCTGTCTGTGGCATTTGCGATGCTCTCACGCAGTGCCATTTCCTCTAAAGTACAGCGAAGTTTCAGAATCTCTTCGAAGTTTTCCTGCCCAGTTTCAGCAGCCCTGAACCCGCGTTGATCCAGGCGTTCGACCAATTGGTCAGAAGTCAAAAGGCTGAGAGCTTCACGGATGGGTGACGCCCCTATGTTAAGCAATTTTCGCAGAGTATCTATTTTTAGTTTTTCGCCAGGCTTATAATGGCCGATCAAAATCAACCGGCGGAGCTCTTCATACGCACGTTGGGTAGCTGAGCCATCTTGCTCTGTGTTGCCAGTTTTAGTGGAAATCGTCTCTATGTTCATAAAATCAAAATATCGATTTTTACCGAAATTTCAACATAGTTGGGCAAACTATCTGAGGTTATTTTTAAGTATTGTGTTGAATTCCCCCCAAAGATCGCAAACCACCCCGAAAATTGGAGTGAACCTCCTGTAACGACTGATAATTGTAAGCCGAAATCTAATTTAAACAACACCTATAGAACCCAGCGCCTTGGATAAGAGGAGGTGCGGTGAGGCGAAATATCAAAGACGATTGGTTTCTAGTGGATTCTAATTCTGATTTTACCGGACCCAACAAACCAATTCATGTCATAGGATCCGGCTTCAAATTTAAAAGGCCTAAAAGGGCCAACACAGCAAGGGCATTGAAACTTAATTACGCTGCCCGCACGCCTTTGACGATCTCGATGAATTCGGCATCTGATAGAATGTCACGTTTCTGGATGCCTTTTTGCTTTACACTATTCAAAATTTCGGCNGNATNCTCGTCGCTANCTTCGCCNAGNCCAAGNTCCTCCANCTTNTANGTGATAGAGGCCTTGCCNCTTTTNTTGCCNANAACAACTTCGCCTGCNCGGCCNGTCAGNGANGGATGCGTGCCAAACATNACGAGNGGGTCGTGCATCACATATTGGATGCCAATTCCCGACTCGCGAATAAAGTTCCCAGACCCCAAGATCGGTTTGTTTCGAGCGATCGGAATATTGGAAAGTTCTGAGAGCAAATCTCCCAGTTCTGGCAATTTTTCGAAATGATATCCGGTGTCATACCCGTACAAAAGGTCTAGCCCCAGCATCAGTTCTTCAAGGGCGGCATTGCCTGTGCGTTCACCCAGACCGTTGCCACAGCTATGTACGACTTCCGCCCCGGCAGTAACCGCCGCAAGTTCAGTGGCGACTCCCATGCCAAAATCATTGTGTGTATGAATCTCGATGGGAAGATTGGTCATTTCCTTAACCCAGCGGACCATGTATTTAATCGCTTCAGGTGTTGCACAACCCATTGTGTCGACAATACCAATAGAATCCGGTGGAGATTCATTCATCACGGCCTTGCAAAGATTGGTTAGGTCATCTGGNCGGGCGCGTGTTGTGTCATAGGGAAAGTACACCGTATACAGGCCTTGCTCTCTNGCATAATTGATCACGTCGCGGCTTTTCTTAAAGACATCTTGCCAGGTCCAGCCAAACTGAGTGACCAGTTTTGGGTACCCAATTGGCACCTCGATGATGACCCCGTCCGCGCCACACTCAAGCGCCATATCGATGTCTTTTTTCATCGCCCGTGCAAAGGTGAATATNTTGGATTTCAATCCAAGNTTAGAGATCTCCTTGATGGCTTCGGCATCTTGTNGTGANACAGCAGGCATNCCNGCNTCAATNCGCTCGATCCCGATTTCATCCATCANTGTNGCAATGCGGATTTTGTCATCAACTGAGAANACNACACCTGGNGTNTGCTCNCCNTCNCGAAGGGTTGCATCGTGAATNTCGACTTTTGGGGGCANCAGCAGNTTTTTGCGTACTTCTGGCACAAAATTGTAGGGGCTTACCCAGTACTTGCCTTCTTCAAAATGGTTCTCGCGCATCGAGTCAATCTCCGTGTTTCGACCTATTCTAACTATCCANCATATGTACCTATTTTTCGAACGATATCAATAAAAAATCGATAAAAACTTTACACAACCATTTTATCGTTTATTCTGAGGTGTGAAGGAGGAACAAAAAATGTTTAAATTTTTAAGATTAGTAGTAATTGCAGCTTCGCTTTGTGGCGGTAGTGCTCAGGCAGAAGAGCTGCGCATGGGGACGGCAAGCATTGGGGGCGCATTTTATCCGATGGGTCAAAGCATATCCAATCTTGTTAACAAATATGCAGGCGCAGATATATCGATGGTACCGATCGTTACAGGCGGTTCAGTCCAAAACCCTCGATTGATTGGCGCAAATGAAGTTGAGATTGCGATCACGAACAACAATCTGGCGGTCTTGGCCATCAAAGGAAAAGGTCCTTATAAATCGGGAGCCATTGAGCTAAGCGCCATCGGTGCACTTCATCCAAGCGTGTTGCATATGATTGTAATGGGCGACTCGAAAATCAAGACTATTGAAGATCTTAAGGGCAAGCGTGTTGCCGTTGGTCCCGCCGGTGGAGGCACCATGGGATTCCTGAACTTCCTGCTACCATTACATGGTATGTCCCTAGATGATTTCACGCCCAGCTTCTTGTCTTATTCTGATGGTTTCAGTCAGTTGACCGACGGAAATGTGGACGCAGCCTTTGCCCTGTCTGGATATCCTGCAGGGGCAGTTATGCAGGCTTCGGCTGGTAGCTCACTCAAGTTTATTTCGTTCTCGGAGGGAATGCTGGAACAGGCNTTGGCTAAGAACAGCGCGTTTGCGGCAGTTAATGTGCCTGCTGATATCTACGGAACGCCCACAGCAGGTANGTTGATTGGGGTNAACAATATGCTGGTCGTTCCTAATTCTATGGNCGCGGATACNGCCGAAANAATTACNGCGGCAATCTTTGATCATCTTGATGAGTTGAAGGCTGAGAACGCTAATGCCCGTCAGATGGATCCAGCAATGTCACTTAAACTTGCAATTCCANTGCACGAAGGCGCAGCACGTTACTTCAAAAAGTGACGTCTCAATTTCTGGTTCGGCGCCTTGAGCGCCGGGCCAGCAGGTTTTAATGTCATGGGTATACTTCAATTGATGCGTCTCCTACACAAAGACAATTTCATATTTTTGGCAGGCTTCGGACTTGGCCTGTATCATTTGCTCATCGTGTCGGGGGTGATCTCTGTCTCCACAATGCCGATGAGGCTGACCCATGTAATGTTGACGTTTTCTATCCTGTTTGTTCTCAAGCCGGTGACCCAAAAACTTGACGGTAGCCGGGTCAACTTGATAATTAACATTGGTCTGATAGCCGCGACGCTCCTTGCAAGCTGGTGGATGCTGACACGGTGGAAGGCCATTGCTTTTAGTGGTGGGCTGACTGAGGGGGGTGACTATTATGCAGGTATTGTGCTGGTGGCCGTTGTCTTTGAGGCGGCGCGACGAGGTGTAGGATTGATGCTTGCTTTGATCACCCTGGTCTTTTTCAGTTACCCGTTCCTGAGCCCATTCTTACCTGGCGTTCTGTATGGTCGCGGATACAGCTTTGAGCGTATCGTGTTGTTTTTGACGACAGACACTCAGGGAATTTACGGTATACCNGTTGGGGTGGCTGCNACCTATATTATTGTCTTCACCATCTTTGGCGCCCTTCTGTCCGGCCTCGGCGCCAGCGACTTTTTCTTTCAGATATCCGTGCGCCTGACGCGCGGTATGCGGGCTGCAAGCGCNAAATCTGCGGTGATGTTTTCCGCTTTAATCGGCATGGTTTCCGGATCGGCGGCCGGTAATGTAGCGGTGACTGGCGTTGTGACTATCCCGGTGATGAAAAGAGAGGGCTACGCCCCGCATCAGGCTGGTGCTATCGAGGCGGTTGCCTCTACTGGCGGCCAATTGATGCCTCCGGTAATGGGGGCAGCGGCCTTCATAATGGCCGAAATTGTCGGTGTACCCTATACGTCAATCATGGCCACTGCCATTTTACCAGCATTGTTGTTTTTTGGGTCGGCATTTGCCGTTGTGCATTTGCAGGGGGTCAAAAACGGTATTGNCGCCAATACCAAAAATCAGGCAGACGACCGAACCATAGGCCAGGTATTGATACAAGGCATCCCTTTCATGGCGGCCTTTGGTATTCTGATCGCCCTGATGTTAAGAGGGTATTCGCCGTTCAAAGCATCGCTTTGGGCGATGGCGGTGTTGATTGGGGCAATCATAGTGCAAAGCCGTGGTCTCAACCGCGAGTTGCTTGGTAAAATCGCAAACGGCGTTTCCGAAGGTGGCCGTAGTGTGGTGACAATTTCCGCAGCCTGCGCGGCAGCGGGGATCATCTCCGGCATTTTGGGCATTACCGGACTTGGCTCCAAAATCGCTTTGCTGATCGACGTAGCTTCAAACGGGTCNCTGTTTCTGGCGTTATTTTTTACCATGATCACTTCAATCATTCTGGGNATGGGGTTGCCAACAACAGCGGCCTATCTGATTCTTGCAACCGTCGTTGCCCCTGCGTTGGTCAAGTTTGGTGTGCCTGTTTTGTCTGCGCATTTCTTTGTATTTTATTACGGCTGCATCTCCACCATCACACCACCAGTCGCNTTGGCGGCCTATGTTGCGGGTGGTATTGCTAATGCCAACATAAACAAGGTCGGCTGGACCGCAGCTTCATACGCTGTCACCAGTTTTGTATTGCCGTTTGCTTTTATCTTTGGCCCCGGATTNTTGATGCAGGGCAGTCTTTGGGNAATTTTGGCGGCCTGGATCACAGGGTTTGCCGGTATCACGGCCATTGCAATTGCGATGATTGGATGCCTGTACCAGCCTCTCAGCCCGGTTATGCGGGTTGTGGCCGGGGCAAGTGGTTTGGCCCTATTGTTTCAGGGGACGTTTTCTGGGCTGGCCGGGGCGGCGGCATTTATCGCGCTGATCGTTTTTGAAAAATCGCGCGTTACAGCGCAAAAATAAAATTCTGCTTTAAAAGGAAATACTATGGCGAGAAGTTTCAGAAGAGTGGTCACCGGACACGACGAAAACGGTGTTGCAATCATTGAAAGTGATCAAACGGCAACCCAAAAACTACAACGCCCTAGCCGGCCCGGGGTCACTTTGACCAATTTTTGGCTATCGGACGGAACACCGGCGGAATACGATGGACCGCTCGAAACCTGCACTGGTCCGTTCATATTGCACCCGCCGACAAACGGNAGTGTNTTTCGCTGTGTNGAGTTTTTGCCCGAAGACCCTGAGGTTCTNGCAANGNTGGATGGAAAGCTGGCTTTTGCNGAGATGGGAGCCTCTGACAATATCGTCGAAAATGCNCGNCATCCGTTTATGCANCGCACGAATTCTGTGGATTACACCGTCATTTTNTCAGGCGAGATTTACATGATGATGGATGAAGACGANGTTTTNCTNAAAGCTGGAGATATGGTTATCCAGCGTGGCACCAACCATGCTTGGTCCAACCGTGGTACGGAACCNTGTGTTATCGCCTTTGTACTTGTTGACGGNGTGACAAACAGAGATGGTCCCGATGANAACAAAACCGGTATCCCGAAACGTTAAAAANTAGAANNTGATGNGGAAGCCNAAAATGCTGGAACTCTACCACGGNGCGACAAGTGTATGTTCATCCAAGGTCCGNATTGGNCTNAGTGAAAAAAACCTTAGTTGGGAAAGNCATCCCATTAATTTGGTCAAGGGAGAACAAACCGCGGCTGATTATCTGCTCCTCAATCCCAAGGGCGTCGTTCCGACATTGGTTGACGGCGACCTAGTTGTTGTTGAGTCCAGTGTGATCCTTGAATATATAGATTCTCAGGGGTCAGGGCCGAAATTGATGCCAGATGATCCGCGGGATTGCGCGCGAGCGCGCGTGTGGCTGGCAAGCTGCATAGACGTTCATGCAGCCATTAACGCGATGACGTTTTCTACCGTGGGGCGCAGCCGTATTCGCGCCACAAAAACCCCGGAAGAAATTGAGGCATCGATCCAGCGTATGCCAAATCCGGCCACGCGGGCCAAACGCCGAGATTTACTTAACAACGGTCTGGATTCTCCTTATGTAGAGGACGCATTTTTTTCCTTGCGCACTCTGTTTGATGCAATGCAAGCAGCCTTGGATCGTGGTCCATGGTTGTTGGGCACGAGCTATAGTCTCGCGGATGTGGCGATTATATCATACGTAGACCGGCTTGATCGATTAGGGTTTTCAGGCATTTGGGAGAACCACACACCAATGGTCGGGCAGTGGCTGACTGAGTCGCGGGCGCGTCCAAGCTATCAGGTTGGAATCACCGATTATGCGGGTGAACCTGAAGCTGATAAAATGCGCTCTGATGGCGCAATCCATTGGCCGGATGTGCAAAGCAAGTGGCAGCGCTTCCTCNTCTTGTGATCAACAAAGAANGGTCGAAAAATGACAGATTACTTTCTATCGATTTCATCGGGTACCGGTGAGAATGAGGACGTTGAACCCTATGAGCACGCCTATGGCGGCCTTTTGATTATTCGGGGGTCTTTGCGGGTCAATGGTCACGACGTCATCGATTCAAACGCCGCTCTTTTGCGCAAAGGCGATACGTTTGAATTGGCAGCAGAATCTCAATGGGTTCGTTTTGACTTTTCAAAGGATGCGCCGATTGAACCGGTGCAAATCGGTACGAAAATTATCCTGCCTCTGTCCACTGGCGCATCGGATGTTTTGCTTCGAATGGACGAAGTTGAATTCCCGCCGGGCGCTGTTGCCTATCGGCATGTTCATCCGGGGGATGGTATCCGGTTTTTGATCGAGGGACAGCTGCAATTAATTGCAGATCATCATGAAGAAGTAGCGACACCAGGTCATGCATGGTTTGAAGCCGCGAATTCACCTGTTCGGGCCGAAGCCAGCCCCGATCACACTACGACCCGCTTTGTTCGGTTCATGATTTTGCCGCCCGCCTGTTTAGGCAAGGCAACAATCAATATCCTTGATGAGGACGAGGCGAAGCTTCCACGTCAACAGGCTACACGGCGCCATTTTGACGAAATTGTTCACTTGGACTTGGGATAAGTATCCGATAGCGACGAACCGCGCCAATCCGGGTCGGGTTCTGCTGGTTCTGAAAACAGGCCAGCAAAACGGATGGCTGCTATGGCGCAGTATTCATCTTTGTCTGAGGTNTCGCCGCTTATGCCGATGGCGCCAATTGTGATGTCTTCGGCATCACGCACCAAAACCCCACCGGGGACCGGGATTAACCGCCCGTCAGATGCTGTGGCAAGAGCAGCCTGAAACGTTGGGCGGTTGGCCAGACGGTCGCGAATCAGACGGCTGGAAATGCCCATGCCCAGTGCGCCCCATGCCTTCCCGAAAGCTACATCAAAGCGCATGATCCCCGAGCCGTCTTCGCATTTGACCGCTACTATTTTCCCACCAGCATCCAGCGCTACGACTGTCAGGGGTAGTAAATCTTCTGCACGCCCTAGGCGGAGGGCTTCGTCCACAATGAGTGACNCTTTTGCAAGGGGAAAGCTTGTTTGAAGTCGCATGTGTTTCTCTTCTATTTATTCAACAGATCAGGCAGCCAAGTGATGATTTCCGGGAATGCCAGCAGCACGCCAATGGTCACAACATCGGCGATAAAGAAAAGCGTAATACCGCGNAAAACATCGGTCAGGGGAATGTCGGGACGCACACCGTTCACCACAAAGCAATTCAGACCAATGGGCGGCGTAATCAGACAGACTTCGGCCATTTTAACCACGATGATGCCAAACCAGATTGAGTCAAAACCAAGCGCCATAACTGCAGGGTAAACAACTGGCAACGTCAGCAACAGCATTCCGATGGCATCCATGAACATGCCAAGCACCACATAACCCAACAGAATACAGATCATGATCACCATGGGCGGCGCATCAAGCGAGACAATCCAAACCGTGAACGCCTCTGGCAGGCCAGAGAAGCCAAGGAAGCGAACAAAGATCAGCACGCCCCAAATCAGTGAAAAGATCATTACGGTGAGTTTGGCAGATTCCATCAAAGATGCTTTAACGACTTTGAACGACGCCCCACGTAGGATAGCGATAACAAAAACTACTGCTGCGCCAAGTGCTCCTGCCTCGGTTGGTGTTGCCCAGCCGCCGTAGATGGCGGAAATAATGATCGCCACAATGGCAAAAATCGGCATCACCCCGGGCACAGAGGCAAAGCGGTCTTTCCAGGTGTACCCCTTGATTGCAGGAGCTTCTTCGGGACGACGAATGGCCCAGATGATGATAATTGCCGCATAAATCAGCGCCGAAACAGCACCGGGAAGAAAGCCAGCCAGTAACAGACGGCCAACTGATTCTTCCACTATGATCGCATAGATCACGATGATGGCGGACGGTGGGATCAGTGTGGCAAGGGTACCACCCGCGGCCACAACCCCGGCGGCCAGTTTTTTGTCATAGCCATATTTCAGCATCTCCGGAATCGCGACACGAGAGAATACAGCGGCGGTTGCCGTTGATGCGCCGGACACGGCGGCAAATCCAGCCGTGGCAAAAACAGTGGCAACAGCCAGACCTCCTGGCAACCAGCCAACCCATTTGCGAGCAGCATCAAAAAGTTGCTTTGTCATTCCTGCGTGAAAGGCCATGAAGCCGATGAAAATGAACATTGGCAACACGCTCAGCGCATAGGTTGACGATTTTGCGTGTGGGATGGTGCCGATAATGCCGGCCGCAGGGCCCCAACCCAACAGCTCTACCAGCCCAAACAATCCGACCAAGGCGGCAGCAAACACCACGCGCACGCCAAAGAATATGAGAACGAGCAAGAGGCTGAGTGCCAGAATTCCGACGAGAAAAGGGTTTGAAAAACCTATACCAAAAATCATCGTGCGTCCTCTGCATTGTCTTCATCACCCATGATGTCATGGATCTCGTCTTGTGCCTGTTCGGCGACATCTTTCATCGTGACCACCGCAATTGGTGTGAGGCTAGGGTCCATAAACATCCGCACGGATCCCCAAAGTTGCAGCGAAAGCCGCATGAGCCAGAAAGTGAATGCAATTGGTACTAAAAGCTTTGATGGCCAAACTGGAAACTCGGCATCGATAGAGGTGTCGCCAAGGGTCAAAGAGCGCCAGAAATGGCCTCCGCTGTACCAAATCAAGACGCTAACAATAAACAAGGCGACCAAAGTACTAAAGACTTCCGAGGCCCACAGAGCCCGCCCGCTCAGACGACCGACAAGAAGTTCCATCCGAATATGTGCCCCCAGGCGTTGGCAATAGGCCACGCCAAGAAACGCCATGCTCGCCATCGAGAGTTCAACCAGGTCGATATAGCCGGTGATTGGCGTATTGAAGACTGTGCGCAATATGATCTGCGCTACTCCAAGCACCATCAACAGGAAAATAGACAGTGCAGCGAGAAGGTTTGCCATGTCTTCGACAGGGACTAGCTGCCTGTGTAGCCAGGTAAGGGAATGTTTGGGGGAGAGGGATTTAGACACAAGGTATCAATCTAATAATGAGCGATGAGCGGGTCTTTGCTTAACAAGACCCGCTCGGGAGTTGTCGACTATTTAGCTTCTTTGGCGTATTGCCAAATAGCATCGAAGACAGCTTGCGAATCAAACTTGTCTTTGTTGGCTTCGATCCATTCGTCCCAAACCGGCTTGCCTGCGATATCGCGGAATTCGGCTAGCTGTTCGTTGGAATAGGTGATCTCGGTCAGAGTTTTTTTGAACATTGGTAGGTTTTTTGCGTCCTCGTCCGCATATGCCGCCTGCTCAACGTTCATGATCATCTCACGCTGGCTCATCAGAAAGTCCTGATATTGCGGCGGCAAAGCATCGTAGGCAGTCTTGTTGAAAACCCAACCACATTCCGAAGTTCCGGGCGACATATTTCCTGTGAACCAATCCGCGCTCTCGTGAATTTTGAAGGCAACATGGGCATAGGTGAAGGGGAAAGCCGCCGCATCCAATGCACCACGTTGAAACGCAGTCGATGTTTCACCAGCTGGAAGGGTCTGTTTGACCGCACCGAGTTTTTCCATAGCGCTACCAAGACCGCCGCCGGCACGTACGCGTTTGCCGCTCCAGTCGCTCAGTTTAGTTGGCGGTGTGCCACTGCCAAGAACTTCGTATTGCGGAAGTAAACCGGATACATAAGGCATTGCGTTCCAGCGAGCCATATCGGCAATTATTGCTGGGTGCTCGAACATTTTTGAACGCACATAACGATCCACATCAGGATCACCCAAAGGTAGGAATGGCAATGAGAACACCATCCATGCAGGGTTTTTTCCCGGATGGTAGAAGTTGCATATTGCGGCTCCTTCGAATGCGTTCAATTTTAGTCCGTCAAGATTTTCGCGAGAACTGCTTAACTGGCCACCATAAAAAATTTTGATGTTAAAATTACCGTCCGTGGCCTCAGATGCCTTTTTTGCCATTTCTTCCATCCCGGCTGATAAGGCCCGTGGGTTGCCCCACATTGAGATTTTCCAAAATACCTTTGGACCGTCGATTTCCGCGGATAATGCCGTCGAACTTGCAAGCAGAGATGCCAGCAGCATAGATTTAGTAATTATTGAAAGTATTTTCATGTCTTCCTCCGAGTAAGCTAATGTATGATTTGTGTTGTCTATTATAACCAAAAAATCGATAATACCAATTAAAATCAAAAAATACCGTTTTATTTAAACGTTGTTTCGGTTTTTTCAGGCCCCAACTCCTTGGCCCCTTGTTTGGACAGTGATTTGACGGCCGACGACATTGTGATTTCTCCATCTGAAACATAGTTTTTGATGTTTTGGGGAATCCTCGCCAAATTATAAAGGTAGTTCACCATAACACCGCCAGATTGCGACATTCCATTTTGTGACAGATCTGCGCGCGGATGAATAAGGTGTACCATTGCGCCATTCCCAAGGTGGAACTTTGCCACCGGATCTAGAGGTTTCCCATTTTGATTTTTGGCGTTCACTAAGTAGTAAGCCGCCAGCTTAGTTATGTTGTCGTCAAGGGTAGCTATCTCAGATAGAGATTGCTCTTCCAGCCAGCGCCCAAAACCAGGAATTGGGGAAAGGGTGACGAATGTTTTGATGTTTTGCAGGTCGCGGGAAATATCCCGTACCACTTGTTTGATTAGCAAATCACCAAATGAGATGCCTGCCAAGCCTGCCTGACAGTTGGAAATCGAATAGAACACAGCGGTGTCAGCTCCTGATTCCGACAGTGGTTGACGATTGTCAGACAAGACTTTTTGGATTGATCCAGGAACCCCTTTTGTTAACGCCACCTCTACAAAAATCAACGGATCGTCTGGCATTGCGGGGTGGAAGAACGCAAAGCATCGCCGATCTGCGGGCTGCAGGCGGCGCCTCAAATCGTCCCAGGTATGGATCTCATGAACGGCTTCATATGCGATGATCTTTTCCAGAATCGCCGCCGGGCTGTCCCATGTGATCTGGCGCAAAACCAGGAAACCGCGGTTGAACCAACTTTTTAACAAATGGGACAGGTCAAAATTGGTGCGCGACAAATCGGGCATAGTCTTCAGTTGAACCAGTAAATCGCGGCGCATCGCGACCAAATCGGCTGTTGCTCCGGGGGCTTGGTTCAACTTCCGAAACAGGTCTTGTCGTTTGGGTTCCGAGGCTGCAGCCAACGCTTCGAAATTCGCTGCAGATCGCTCCAGTCCATAGGCCTTGGCCATTTCTGCGACCTGCTCTGCGTCAATGTCTAGATCGTCGTTCAAATAGGTGAAGAACGCAGCTTTTTCATCAGGAGCCATCTGCTTAAATTGCTCAAGGGCGGCTGTCGCCAACTGCAATCCAGAGGTTTCAATGCGTTCGGACAAAAGAGCCTGGCACAGTTCAGTAATTGGCCGAGAATCATTTAGTTTGCGACTAAATGGTCTCCGATCAAGCAATGTTGTCAGTAGTTCACCAAGAGTGTTTGCGGCTTGCATTAGAGCTTCCTCATATCAGGACAGAGTGACTTTGCCTGTTGACAGGCCAACATTGATGACCAGGCTGCCTTCATTGACCAGCCACTTGCGTATGGTAAAGCTACGCGCACCGGACAGATGCATAGGGTCATTTTTCACAACTGTAATCGCCTCTTCCAACGAAGCCGCGCGGTAGATGATTAGTCCTGCCCCGAGCATGTTTTCTCCGCTCTCATCTGATAGCGGGCCAGCGAGAACCAGAACGCCACGCTGCTCCAGCTCTCGCTGATAGGTAAGGTGGTCTGGCAAACTGGCCTTCATGATGTCCGCCGTCTTGGCTGGCGTAGATTCCACCACAAACAACTCTAAGGCTAGCGCACCACGTTCGCGTGATGTTTTTTTGTAATCATTCCATGCAACCATTTTTTTTGTCTCCTGTTTCGTTGCCACTATAAAATATCGATTTTATTTGACAAGAGAAAAAAAATCGCCAAAAATACCTTTTCAAGAAAATGTTGGAGCATTTTGCGGTTTTGGCACGAGGCCAGTATTTGCAATTAGAAATTTTGAGCGACACGAGGAAAAATATGAGTGCATTAACAGGTAAAAGCCTACAAACAGCGCGGACCGTAGCTCAAAATTCCTTTCGAGCTCTAAAAGAGTCGAAGCCTAGACTTGATCAGGCGTCTATTGATGTGATCCTAAGCAATGCCCGATCACATTATGCTTGGTTGGACCGGCCGGTTTCTGATGAGTTGCTACATCAGGTTTACGATCTGACGGCTCAAGGCCCCACTAGTATGAACACCTGTCCGGCTCGATTTGTGTTTGTGACCTCTCCAGAAGGAAAATTACGTCTGGCAAAGTCACTAAAGGCTAAAAATATCGATAAAATGATGGATGCGCCAGTCACAGCGATTATCGCCCATGACCTTGAATTTTGGCGTGAGCTTCCGTTCTTATTCCCACACGAAGACCGTCGTCCACACTTTGAAGGCAAACCTGAACACTCGGCTGACACAGCCTTTCGCAATGGAACGCTTCAAGGTGGCTATTTCATGATTGCGGCGCGGGCGCTTGGTTTGGATGTTGGTGCAATGTCAGGCTTCTCGAACCAGATCGTAGATGAAGAGTTCTTTGCTGGCACGTCGATGAAATCTAACTTTCTATGCAACATCGGCTACGCTGATGAAAATGCTCTTTTTCAAAAGTTACCCCGTTTTGCCTTCGAACAAGCTTGCTCCTATGCGTGAGGAATTCGTGGACATATCTGTGAGAACAAATAGGTGGCTTTGAATTAGATGGCTGAGGGGCGTCAGAGTGGAGTGTGGATCAAGTCGCAATGGATGGGTCCAAAAGCCGGAACAATACTACCCGCTATCAAGATTGCGGGAATCTTAGGTGGAGGTCAACCGGAGTATTCTCAGGAGCCCCCGAAACCAAACCAAATAGGGAGAAAATAATGACTGTATTTACCAAGGGATTATTACTCAGCGCATTAATGACTGGGATGGCCGTCGTGCCGGCTATGGCGACTGAAACCATTAAGGCGGTCGTCATCGATGGCTATCCAGCACGAGCACTTTGGGTCAAGGAATTTTCGAATTTCTTTATTCCGGAAGTGGACAAAAAATTAGCGGCGACCGGCAACTACAAGATGGATTGGCAGGAAAGTTATGGCGGCTCAATCGTAAAGCCTAAAGGTGTGCTTGAGGGAGTAAAGCTCGGACTGGGCGACATTGGGATCGTCACTACGATCTTTCATTCATCAAAACTTCCAAGCCAAGCTATTTCAGCTGTGACACCATTTGTTGCAGCAGATGCGCGTGCAGTGGCTAAGGCTGTGGACGAGATCGCCAGAGAATTTCCAACGATGCAAAAGGAATTTGCCAAACAAAATCAAGTCTATTTGGCAACAGCTGTTGTTCTTGATACCTATCAGGTATTCTCAACCACCCCGATCGTGTCGTCCAAAGATTTGGAAGGCAGCAAGGTTGCTGGTGCCGGTTTGAACCTGCGTTATCTGGAGGCAATCAAAGGTGCCGCTGGTGTGCGCGGTGGTCTGACCGATTTCTATAATATGTTGCAAACTGGCCTGGTGAGCAAAGCTATTCTGTGGTCAGAAGCAGCAAAGACATTCAAAATTGCTGAAGTTGCACCGCATATGCTGAGTGTGGATTTTGGTGCTGTGAACTCAAAGACAGTGACCGTGAATGCTGACTATTGGGCGAAGCTCCCGGATGAAGTAAAAACTGCGCTGCAGGAAGTTGCAGTGATGTATCGCGATCACGTAGCTGGTTTGGCAATGGATCGTGCAACGTCAAGTCGTGAAGCCTATGTTGCTGCAGGTGGAACAATCACCGAAGCCAGTGCGGAAGATCGCGAAGCTTGGGCGAATGCAATGCCAAATTTGGCTGCCGAGTGGTCTGCGGCCCTTGATGGAAAGGGCGAGCCTGGGAGCGACATGCTGAATGCCTATTTGGGTAAGTTGTCCGCCGCAGGTTTTACTGGTGTGCGTGACTGGGCAGCGAAATAAGCTGACCTCAAACAAAATGGAAAGGCCGGGACCGTGCTGGCATCAAATATTGCGAAATGGGTGCAGGGCCTTTCCAAGCTAGGCAATGGCATAGCCATTGGAGCCAATGTCATCGGCACTATGGTTGTGCTTTGCCTTGTTGTGATTGTTAATTTCGACGTCGTCGCAAGAGGGGTCTTCAATTCACCCTTCCTCGGCGCTGTCGAAGTTGTTCAGTTCTCGATGGTATTGATTGTGTTCCTTCAGCTTCCAGACGTCATTCGGGTTAACCGACTTACCCGTTCAGATGGTTTTTTGGTGGTGATTGGTGCGTTCCGACCAAAACTGGCCGCTGTAATGAGGCATATTGTTGACACGATTTCAGCCGGTTTTATGGCTCTGATTGCCATTGCTATCTGGCCTGAATTTTTGGAAATGTGGGACACCCAAGACTATTTTGGCATACCCGGTATTTTTACCGCGCCATGGTGGCCAATCAAGCTGGTCATATTTCTGAGTGCAACATTATGCACAATCATATTTGCACTTAAGGTGCTGAGCCCTGCGACCAAACCCAAATTGATCAGAATTCCAGAATACGAGGAAGCTAAATGACTCCCATTGAACTTGGTATTTACTCGGTCATTGCCATCGTCATTTTGATTTATCTGGGAGTCTACATTCCAATCGCTCTTGGTGTTGTCAGCTTTGTGTCGATTTGGTTGATGCGGGACAACTTTGATCTGTCAATGAATCTGCTCAAGATTGCGGTCAGCGACAGTGTAATGGAATACACCTTTGCCACCGTGCCTTTGTTCACCTTCATGGGGCTTATCGTCTCAAAGGCCGGTCTGGGTGCCGATGTTTATGAAGTCATGAGTACAGGATTCCGCCGTGTCAAAGGTGGCATTGGCATGGCTACAGTGGGGGCCAATGCGGTCTTTGCTGCGGTCACCGGCTCGTCCATTGCCTCTGCTTCGGTGTTTGCCAAAGTCTCGGTGCCACAAATGTTGAAGCATGGTTACAACCCACGGTTTGCAGTCGGAGTTGTTGCTGGATCCTCTGTTCTTGGTATGATCATACCGCCCTCAGCGATGTTGATCATCTATAGTTTTGTGGCAGAACAATCCGTGGGAGAGATGTTTCTGGCAGGCGTTGTTCCGGGCGTGATGCTGGCGTTCGCCTATGTCGGGGCGATCTATCTGATGGGCCGCTTTACGCCTAATTTTATCGGTGGCCGTCCCGCTTCTGACTACGAAATGATGCCCTGGCGAGAGCTTATGTCCAAGACCGTGCCAACAGTTAGCCTGATTGTCGTGGTTATGGGTGGGATTTACACGGGCTGGCTAACGCCGGTTGAAGCCGGGGCCACGGGTGCTCTGGTGGCGCTCGGCATTGCCTTGGGGCGCCGGCGAATTTCTCTGCGTGGGTTGTGGGAGGCTCTGCTCGAGACCGGCCACATCACAGCCTCTATTCTCTTCCTGATCACTGCGGCCTCGATCTATAGCCGGATGCTTGGGCTGGCTGGGCTGCCAAACGAACTTGGCGATATGCTGGCCAGCAGCAATGTGAGCTTTTTCCAGCTTATGACGATCTATGTCATCATGATGCTGTTTCTTGGAACGCTGTTGGATACGGCCTCCATTATTTTGATCGTCGTACCATTGTTCCTGCCCTTGATAGAACCGATGGGGCTTAGCCTTGTGTGGTTTGGCATTGTCACAGTAGTTGGGGCCGAAATCGGCCTCCTGACGCCACCGCTTGGTATTTCCTGCTTTGTCATCAAGGCAACTCTAAATGATGATCGCATCACCTTGAAAGACGTATTTCTCGGAGCGCTGCCATTTGCGGCTGTGATGCTCGTCGTGCTTATCCTGCTGATCTGCTTTCCAGCGCTCACCCTTGCAATTCTAAACTAAGAGGCAAACCATGCGCACTGTTACCAAAGACAATATCACAGAGATCTTCGCAGCTTATTTTAGTGAAGACGCTGACCCGCGAACCCGCGAAGTGTTGTTGGCGATGACACGCCACATCCATGATTTTATCCGGGAGGTCGACTTGACCCACGACGAGTGGCGCAAAGGGCTCGAACTGCTTGAATGGGCGGGCCGTATAACGACACCTGAGCGCAACGAATTTGTGTTGCTCTCCGATGTGCTCGGAGTGTCTTCCCTGGTTGACATGCAGCATTCTGTCGAAGGTGCGACTAGCTCTTCCGTGCTTGGGCCGTTCCACGTTTCCAATCCACCCGCACTGCCAGTAGGCGGGGACATGAAGCGTGACTTTGAAGGCAAGGTTCTCCTGGTCGAAGGGACTGTACGCGACATGAATGGCGCGCCAATCCCACATGCTGAAATTGACATCTGGCAGACAGCGCCAAACGGCATGTACTCCAGTCAAGACGCCGATCAGGATATCCATTCCTTCCACGGTCTGATGACAGCCGACGAGAACGGACGGTATGCCTTCACGACGGCGCGTCCTGTCAGTTATACAGTGCCCGATGACGGGCCTGTGGGTGAAATTCTGCGTGCAGCGGGACGTCACCCGTGGCGCCCCTCACACCTGCATTACATTGTGTCCGCAAAGGGCTTTCGCTCGTTGGTGACCGAGGTTTTTCCTGACGACGATCCTTATCTGGATCAAGACACCGTCTTTGGGGTGCGTGATGATCTGGTCATGAAGTATGTTGCGAAACCGGCAGGAAGCTTCCCCGACGGATTTGCGCTTTCTGGCTCCGTTAAAGAGGCATACTCGCGAGTTGATTTTGATCTGATTCTAGCGAAGGAAAATCACTGACCCTAACAAAATAGTGTTTGAGTTGCGGTGATAGCCGGTCCACTATTTTGCAACTAGACCAAAATCGCATTATTGGATTCTGCAACAATTGCAAAAGTTTACTGCCCACATATCCAATTCTTTGGGGTAAATTTTAAAGCTATAAGATGGAGATTATCGAGATCGGTGCGGTTGAAATTGCCGAGCCTCGTGCCTTCTGACAAGTTAAAAATTAAATAATGCACGACTGTTTGACGGGAGGAGTCTATCTGAGATACTTCTCCAACCTGTGGCCAGTAAATTTCAGCAAAAACTCCCGAATTACAATTTAAAATTTCCCAAAATATTACAAGTTACTGTATTTTAAAGGAAAATACCGCTTCACTAATTGGGGGATTCCGTTGGTAGCGCCCTCCCGCTACCAAAATTTTCTTTATATTACAGATGGTTGAGTCTTGGTGACACTGGGACTTTTGTTGCCGAGATGTGGCTGGGTTCCGTAAAAATCCCTTTTCGTAGATATTTTAATATAATGAAGTGACGGTAAAGTTCGAGGCTAATTCGAGTGAAAACTTCAAAAACAATCATTGCAAATTTGACCCTTGGCATTAATTTCAACTCATTAGGCGGTTTCGATCGATCAGATCGCTTTAAGTGGGGTTTTTATGATCCACTCTGAGTTTCCACGATAGCCGCAAATTTTTTAAAGAATTGTGAGGAGAGTTTTTTAGCTGTGGAATCGATCAGGCGACTACCAAGCTGAGCGAATTTTCCCATGATTTTTACAGACACATTATATTGCAGAAGAGTGCCGTCCCCCTCTTCCACCAAGGTCACATCCGCACCGCCGCTGGCGTTGCCTGCTATCCCGCCCTTGCCTTCTCCTGAAATGGTGTAGCTTTCGGGCGGATTGAGGTTGGAGAGTTCGATGGCTCCCTCAAACTTTGCCTTCACAGGACCAACTCTCAAGACAACCGTTGCCGTCATTTCTGTATCTGAAATCTTCTCGATTGCTTCACATCCGGGAATGCATTGTCTCAACACTTCCGTGTCATTGAGTGCTGTAAAAACCACGTCTCTGGACGCATTAATTTTCTGTTCGCCGATGAGTTCCATCTGAACGCTCCTTCAATCTCATTGAGTTTTTAAAATTTAAACGGAAATTTCTTTTCCCTTCACCACGAATTGGCGATGGTGCGCGAGAATTTCACACATCACCGCCATGGCGATTTCTTCCGGCCCGATAGCGCCGATATGCAGCCCTGCAGGTGCATGTAAATTAGCAAAACCGATCTCGATTTCTTTTGTTTCACCGACCAGTGTTTCCTTCAGGCTTTTGAGTTTTTTACGACTGCAAACCATGCCCTTATATCCAGCGCTTGAGGATAATACAGCGCGCAAAGCATTTCGATCTTGCTTGCCCTGCGTCATAACAATCGCAGAATCATTGGAGGTGAGGTTCAATGTTTCAGGCTCAAAATTTTCCAGATAGAGCGATGCGTCAGGCATTTTTTCATGGTCCTCGGGCATGGCCGCAACAATCACCCGATACCCCAATCCTTTGGCCAGAGGCAGGACAGCCTGTGCGATAGGAGAAGCGCCGCAAATCAACAAGGTGCGCGGAGATTGCATCGGCTCTAAAAACACCTCAATGGTGCCACCGCTCGGACAACTGGATTTATGAAGTTGCACACCATCCGTATCAACCAAAGAGACCACGTCATCTTTGGGCTTAATCCGGATCATCTTTGGAACGTTATCCTTCAGCGCTTCAAGCGCACCGCGACGCACGGCACCGGTGACACAGCCCCCGCCCACATAACCATAGAGATCACCATCCACAGCAATCACGGCTTTTGCCCCGGGGCGTGCCGATGTAGAATCGGCAGTGCGCAAAATCGTGGCAATGCAAAAGCTTTTCCCCTCGGTTCTAAACTGTTCGATGAGGTCAAGAATTTTATTTGATGTGGTCATGCTTTTGCTCTCAAAGTTTCATCAAATCAGGCTCAATTGCCGCGAGGGATTCAAGGGTATTTGCAACAGCAAAATGATCGATCAACGGCTGCGCCATTTTCATGGCAGCAGTAACAGGTTGATAGTTTTTCCAACCAAGCAATGGATTAAGCCACACTAACCGCCGCGCCCGTTTCTTGATTTTTGCAAGTTGCTCGCACAAATGTTCCGGTGTTCCAACTTCGTAACCATCGCTAAAAATCATAACGATCGAGCGACTGTTCAAAGCCTTTTTTGCGTATTGACGATTGAAGGTTTCGAGGCAATCACCAAGCTTCGTCCCACCTCCAAAACCATCAGCCATCAATGACAATCTGGTCATGGCGCGAAGCGAATTGCTGTCGCGCATGACATCGGTAATACGCACCAATCGGGTGTGAAACAGATAGGCATCGCTTTGCGTCCACTGGCAAACCAGACCTTTGACAAATTGTAAGAAAAACCGTGAATAATGCTGCATCGAACCAGAGATATCGAGGAACACAATGATACGAACCGGCTGTTCCGGTCTGGCCTTGAAACGCAGATCAATCGGCGTACCACCATACTTGATATTGCTGCGAATGGTGCGGCGTAGATCAAGCCTCGTAGTCTTTTTAGAATTATAATAACGCCGCGAAAGTCGATAACGAATGGCACTGGCCAAACGATAAGCAAGCGCTTCGGCAGCAGCGATCTCGCCCGGTTCCACGAATTGCCGCATATCAGTCTTGAACCGGGTATTTCGATCAACAGCGATTAGGCGACCGGAAGCTCTTTCTCCGGAACCAGCGTCGCTCTCACTTTCAATTTGAGACGCTTTACCCGCCTCGGTTTTTTCGCCAAAATGATCTTTCCATGCCCGCGGCAGGGTTTTTGATGTGCGTGTGGATTGCTTGGTTTTCTCGAATTTATCACGCGACTTGCCAGCACCTATCCAATAGCTCTCGAACAATGCGTCAAAACTATCCCATTCATCTTTGTTACCCGTTAGCAGGGCCTTCATTCGGTCGTGATCCACCGCCCGTTCACCAGTGGTCTCCAGCATGATATTATTCAGACAGGCCTGCGTTTCCGCTGGGCCAAGGACAAAACCATTCAGTCGCAAGTGGTCCATAAAACCGATTGTTCTGCTTGTAAGGGGATGAGCTTGCATCACGCCGCCTGCCCCGCCATCCGGCTGGTTACTTCAGGTACAATCGATTTCAAATCAGACTCGGTTTTCAACAAGCAGATCAAGGTCGACTGAATTTTCTCCGGCTCTTCGAGTAGATTTCCAATATCCATGCCGCAAAGGGCTGCGGCCCAATCTAGGGTCTCGGCAATGCCCGGCACTTTCTCCAATTCTTCCTTGCGCAGAGCCTGCACAAATCTGGCAATTTGCCCGGCAAAATCTTGCTCGATATTTGGCAAGCGAGCGAGAATAATTTTCAGTTCGTGTTCCATATCGGGAAAATCAACATAAGAATAAAGGCACCGCCGCCGCAGGGCATCAGAGAGTTCGCGCGTACCATTCGATGTCAGAATAACATGGGGAATACTGGTTGCGTGAATGGTGCCAAGCTCGGGTACAGTGATTTGAAATTCCGATAGAATTTCCAGCAAATAAGCCTCAAACTCCATATCGGCTCGATCAATTTCGTCAATCAAGAGAACCGGGGATTTTCTTTGTTGTATCGATTGCAGCAGAGGGCGCGCCAACAAAAATCTCTCGGAAAAGATGTGTTCTTCCAGCTCTTCTGCATCGCGATCAGAAAACTCTGATGCCTTGATCGATAATAATTGCCGTTGGTAGTTCCACTCATAAATTGCAGAAGATGCATCAAGCCCTTCATAGCATTGAAGGCGAATGAGCTTTGTATCGAGAACCTTCGCCAGCGAATTAGCAATCTCCGTTTTACCAACACCAGCCTCGCCTTCAAGCAATAGCGGTCGACCAAGATCAATCGCCAATTGCAACGCGGTCGCCAAACCATCAGTGGAAAAATACCCGACATCAGAAAGTCTGGATTTGATGTCGGGATTATTGCTTGTCATTACTCGGTCAAACCCAAACTCTGGGCTGTTTTCCAAACCCGCCAATGGTCATGCGGCATTTGCGTATGGGTCAGACCCTTATGAGCAAACGCATCATGGACCGCATTGGAAAGCGCTGGTACGCCGCCAACATTGGGGCTTTCACCCACGCCCTTGGCACCGATAGGATGATGCGGGCTTGGGGTTTCGGTAAAGCCGGTTTCCCAGTTTGGTGTTTCAACCGCTGTCGGCAGGAAAAAATCCATCAATGAAGAACCGGACATATTGCCGAGTTCATCATAGGAAATATCCTGACCCATGACGATTGCCAAAGCCTCGGTTAAGCCACCATGCACCTGCCCTTCAATAATCATCGGATTGATGCGAGTGCCGCAATCATCGAGCGCATAGAAGCGCCGCACGTCCACCTCGCCGGTATCCACATCGATATCGACAACGCCGATATAGGCACCAAACGGATAGGTCATGTTTGGCGGGTCATAATAGGAGACAGCTTCAAGACCTGGTTCCAAACCGGGGATCGCCTGAGTATAGGCAGCAAACGCAATCTCTTTCATGGTTTTGTGAAGTTCAGGATTTCCCTTCACCTGAAAACGATCCACATCCCATTCAAGATCACTGTCATGCACTTCCAGCAAATAGGCCGCGATCATCTGGGCTTTCGCCTTGATTTTGCGCGCAGCCATCGCGGTCGCTGCACCGGCAACCGGTGTTGAACGGGAACCNTAAGTTCCCAAACCATAAGGCGCTGTATCNGTATCGCCTTCTTCCAGNGTAATATCTTCCGCCGGAATNCCNATTTCAGANGCAATGATCTGCGGNAAGGTTGTGGCATGTCCCTGCCCCTGCGAAATCGTGCCAAGACGGGCAGTCGCAGAGCCGGTTGGATGTATCCTGATTTCACAGGAATCAAACATACCCAAACCCAGAATGTCACAATTTTTGACGGGTCCAGCCCCAACGATCTCGGTGAAGAACGCCACACCAATTCCCATCAGTGTGCGGGTTTCACCCCGATCAAATGCGGCACGGTTCTCGGCCTGTTCAGCACGCAGCGCTTTGTAGTCAATTGTTTCAAGCGCTTTTTCCATGGCCGTATGATAATCGCCTGAATCATATTCCCAACCCAGAGCCGAATCATAGGGAAACTGTTCTTTCTTGATGAAGTTTTTCATGCGAATTTCGGCAGGATCCATGTCCAGCTTGCGGGCCAGAATATCAATCATGCGCTCGATTAGATAGGCAGCTTCCGTCACCCGGAACGAACAGCGATAGGCAACCCCGCCCGGCGCTTTATTCGTGTAGACCCCGTCAACACCCACATGGGCAACCGGAATATCATAGGCTCCGGTAACGATGGAAAAGAAACCTGCCGGGAATTTCGTCGGATCGGCACAAGCGTCAAACGCGCCATGGTCGGCCAGCACATAGGCGGAAAGACCGGTAATGATACCCTCTTTCGTTGCGGCCAGTTTCCCAGTCATGTGATAATCACGAGCAAAGGCTGTGGCAGTTAGATTTTCAATTCTGTCTTCCACCCATTTAACCGGCGCGCCTGTAACAATCGAAGCAACAATTGAACAAATATAGCCGGGAT
Organism: Rhizobiaceae bacterium; assembly: GCA_016764155.1. Taxonomy (GTDB): domain Bacteria; phylum Pseudomonadota; class Alphaproteobacteria; order Rhizobiales; family Rhizobiaceae. The sequence continues at coordinate 1,957 of JAESSK010000006.1, read as the reverse complement.
AAACCCCCACCTTATTGCCAAATCCGCCGCCGATATCTGGCGAAATAATACGGATATTATGTTCCGCAATATCGGTGATCAGTGAAGCAATTGTTCGCACGGCATGGGGTGCTTGAAAGGTTCCCCATACAGTCAGCTTGCCGGTGATCTTATCCATCGATGCAACACAGCCGCACGTTTCCAATGGGCAAGGATGAACGCGTTGATAGGTGATTTGTTCTTCAACCACAACTTCCGCGTCGGCCAGCGCCTTATCGGTGCCTTCCTTGTCGCCCTCTTCCCAAAAGAAAATATGGTTGTTGTGTTTACGTGTGCCGTGGGCGCCTTCCATCTTGCCTGCGATATCTTCGCGTAAGGTGGGGGCATCTTCATTCATCGACTTATGCGGATCATTGATNACCGGCAATGCCTCGTAATCAACTTCAACNGCTTCCACGCCATCGGCCGCTGCATAGCGATCTGTGGCAACCACAAAGGCAACTTCCTGCCCTTGAAACAAAACTTTTTCATCAGCCAACACCGCCTGCACATCACCCGCAAGGGTTGGCATATAGTGGAGGTTCAACGGCTTGAGATCTTCGGCTGTGATAACCGCTAAAACGCCTGGCACTTTCAAAGCNGCTTCGGTGTTTATGGATTTGACATTGGCATGGCCATAGGGGCTGCGAACAAAATCTCCGAACAACATGCCCGGCATTTTTATGTCNTCAACATAATTGCCCTTGCCCTGCGTAAAGCGGACATCCTCAACCCGTTTGCGGCTGCAGCCTTGTCCCTGAAGTTTTTCAATGCGCTGTTCGCGCGTAATTGGTGTTTGATCGTTCATGTTATTCTGCCGCCTCCTTAACGCTGGATAATTCTTTAGCCGCCACCTGAATGGCTTTGACAATATTTTGATAACCGGTACAGCGACACAGATTGCCAGAAATTCCGTAGCGAATTTCTTCCTCGGTCGGGTCTGGATTTTCCTGCAAAAGCCGATAGGCCCGCGTGATCATTCCGGGGGTACAGAAGCCACATTGCAANCCATGATTGTCGCTAAATGCCGTNTGCAAAGCATGCAATGTACCATCTGCCGCAGCCATGCCTTCAATGGTGAGGATANCCTTGCCATTGGCTTGCCCGACAAAGACGGTGCANGATTTNACCGACAGNCCATCCATATCNACGGTGCAAGCNCCACAATGGGTNGTNTCNCANCCNATATGGGGACCGGTGAGTTTTTGATCTTCCCGCAGGAAGTGAATAAGCAGAGTACGCGGGTCTGCTTTGCCTTCAACTTTTTGACCATTAATGGTCATGCTAATATCAATTTCTGACATTTAATTTTCTCCAGCTTGGTGGATTATTATTGGGCACGGGATTGGGCAAGAGCAATCGCTCGCTGCACCATGATGCCTGCAATATGGGTACGGAACTCTTTTGGACCGCGACCGTCCGATGCCGGATCGGTAATCGCCTTTGCAGCTTCCATGGCCTTTTTGATCGTATCACCGTCCAGCGATGAACCAATCAGAATAGCGCTAGCTTCCTCTGCTAAGAGCGGCGTATCACCCACATTGGTCAGGCCAATGGATGCGGCGGTACAGTTGCCGTCAGAGATTTCCAGAACAACCGCAGCAGCAGCCGTTGCGTAATCACCAATCTTGCGTTTTTGTTTTAGATAGGCGCTGCCATGCCCCTTTGCAGGAGCGTCAAAACAGATCGCGGTAAGAATTTCATTATCTTCGCGAGCGGTAAAGTATGCCGCTTCATAAAAGTCCTTTGCCACAACTTCGCGTTCGCCATCCGGGCCGGTCAACATATAAGTTGCGCCCAGTGTCTGCATAACCGCTGGCATGTCATTGCCCGGATCGCCGTTTGCAACATTGCCGCCAATAGTTCCCAGATTTCTGATCTGCGGATCGGCGATTTGCAGAGAGGCTTCACGAAGAATTGGGCAAATTGCGCATAACTC
>JAESSK010000005.1 GCA_016764155.1 Rhizobiaceae bacterium | reverse complement strand
TTTGTTATTTGACGGCTCAATTTCCGCGACAGATGCCGGACGTGCCTTCACCGCCTTGGCCGAGGTGTTGATCGAAAAAATGGTCGATCTGGTTTCCCATGAGTTCCAACAAAAACACGGCAAAGTGCCAAACAGCGATATCTGCATTCTCGGCATGGGAAAACTTGGTAGTGGGGAACTGACAGCGAGTTCAGATCTCGATTTGATCCTGTTATACGAGCATGATGGAACAATCGAAAAATCCGACGGCCCCAAGCCACTCTACGTGTCGGAATATTTCATCCGCTTCACCCAGAGACTGGTAACAGCCATGAGCGCTCCTACGGCAGAGGGCGTTCTTTACGAACTGGATTTCCGCCTGCGTCCTTCTGGAAACGCCGGCCCCTTAGCGACCCATATCCGCTCTTTTATCAAATACCAGACCAATGATGCATGGACGTGGGAAGCGCTGGCTTTGACCCGCGCCAGACCGGTGGCGGGAGATGCTGAATTCTGCGCCGTGGTAGCGAAAGAGGTCGCCACACTCAATGGTCGTGACAGGGATGATGAAACCGTTCGTGCTGATGTATTGAAAATGCGCGACGCCATCGAAGCAGAAAAGGGCACAGACAATCCATGGCGCATAAAAGCCGCCAAGGGAGGCCTGATTGATATCGAGTTCCTAGCCCAATGGAGCGTTTTGGCCCGTGACAGCCAAATGGATGCCGATCAACAATCCACCCGATCCATGCTCGAAACCGCACCGGAAAATCTGCTGCAAGAAGAAGACCGATTGGTTCTGATAGAGGCTCTTTTGCTCTACGGAAAAGTGCAACAACTCACCCGCGTCTGTCTGGCCGAGAAATTTGTTCCAGATAATGCACCGCCCGGTTTGGTCAAGGCAATTTGCGCCACATTGGATGTGCCCGACATATCCATGGCAGAGGCACAGTTGAATGAAACAAGATCACAGGTGCGAGCAATTTTTGAAAAGGCTCTGTCCGCATAGCCCCAATCGTTCCGTAGTTTTCCCTTGCACGATTCCCTCCGTATCTACCACGCCGCAGGCGGGAGTGAAGAGCGACCGGCGCTAATGCGCCGCCCATGCGGAGGCCCAAGCGAAGCTTGGATACGCCGTGAGAACAAACAAAGACAAAAAAATACCCCGGAGAATATCCGGGGCTTTAAAGTTAGCAGGGTAGTGTATCCAGATATCAGGTAAATTATATCTGGCAGGTCGGCGCCTAAGCGCCAATTTCCTCTGGAGGAAACTCGTCGCCATCTTCATTGATGATGGCTGGATTAATTGGCATTCTTAACGATACGATTGTTCCCTTGCCCAAAACTGATCGGATCTTCATGGCTCCACCATGCAGTTCCGCCAGCGATCTGGAGATCGCCAGACCGAGGCCGGAGCCCGTATGGCTTTTTGTGAATTGATTTTGCACTTGTTCGAACGGACGGCCCAGTTTTTTCAAATCCTCTTTTGAAATTCCAACGCCCTTATCTTCAATCGAAAGCACCACGCTATCTGCGACCCGCCGAGCGCGCACCGTAATGCGGCCACTTGGTTCGCTGAATTTCACCGCATTGGATAAAAGGTTCAGCAGAATTTGTTTGAAAGCTCGTTTGTCTGCGTTGAGGTCGAGGTTTGATGATATTTTATGGATAATTTCAATGTTCTTACCGGCGGACAATTGAGAAATAATCGGCAGGGTTTCTTCAATCACCTTGTTCAGATTAAAATCTTCATAATCGAGTGTGATACGTCCGGCTTCGATCTTTGACATATCCAGAACGTCATTGATCATTTTCAAAAGAAACGATCCGCTGTCGTGAATATCACGGCTATATTCTGAATATTTTTCCGATCCAAGCGGGCCGAACATTTCCTCATTCATGATTTCAGAAAAGCCGATGATCGCATTCAGCGGCGTGCGTAATTCGTGGGAGATGTTGGCAAGGAATTCAGATTTCGTCTGGTTGGCAGCCTCGGCCCGGTTTTTCTCCTTGGCGTATTTCTCCGCCANNTCNACGAGTTGTCCNGCCTGAATTTCAAGTTTCTGACGTGATTTTTGNAAATCGGAAACGGTNGCCATCAGCCGCCGCTCGGATTCCATAAGTTTTGCTTCATGCAATTTGATGCTGGTAATATCTGTACCAACAGAAACAAAGCCGCCATCCTTGGTACGCCGTTCATTGATTTGCAGCCAACGCCCGTCTTCAAGCTGCGCTTCAATGGTTCTTGAACCTTGTTTTGAATTAAATCCCTGCACCATCTGATTGGAAATGTTGGGAGATCGTGCCGCATTCATCACTTCATCATAGCTCATGCCGGAGACCGTGGTTTCCGGATCCAGCCCGTGCAGCTGTTGATATTTTGTGTTGCAGGTTACCAATTTTTTGGATGAATCCCACAAAACAAATGCCTCGGACAGGCTCTCAATCGCATCATGCAGGCGCATGTCTTTTCTACGACCTTCGCTTTTAAGATCGTGCTGCTCGGTGGTGTCCACCGCCAGGCCGATCAAATGCGCATCGCCATTGCCGTTGATCATCATCTCGGCGCGTGCACGCATCCAAATCCAGTATCCGTCCGTATGACGCATCCGAAATTCCTGATCGATATTGGTCTGGTTATTTTCAAGCACCTGATTGGCGAGATAAAAAAGATCAAGATCGCCCGGATGAATGAGCTGCGAAACTTCNGAAAAGCCCATCACATCTTCGCGCGGTTCAAGCCCAAGCAATTTGTACATGGANGANGACCAATAGATATGGCCCCGTGCCAAATCCCAATCCCANAGNCCGCCACGTCCGCGCATCATTGCNGTATCAAAACGGTTCTGGATNACNTTGTTGAGGACGTCGGCTTCACGCGCCCGCGCNCTCTGGGCNAAATAGGCNTAGAGNATGATCAATAAAATACTGGAAGTGCCGACAAATAATGTCACATTCACCGAGAGAGANTTGCGCCATTTNGCNACCAGAGGTTCAATTGGCTGAACAATCGTNACCCCGCCCAATGGTAAATCCAANACCCTGTGAACTCCGATAGCTTCCTTGCCACCAATGGATTTGATTGGCTGGCTTTGGGCGACCTTTCCCAATGCCATCAGAAGGGTCGCATCACCAATNACNGTTTCGAGTGCCTTGGAATGCAGTTCCGGCGTATGAGGNGCGGTTGCTACGATAACNCCATATCTGTCGGTAACGCTGACCAGCCGGTTGCCCCCCAGATATCGTGAAGGAACGATATCGGANAATAGGTTTTGCAACTCGTTCAGGGACAGTTTNTCNGGATTATTTTTGGTAGCCGTATGAAGTTTCTCGTGCACCAGTTCGGAAATAAAATGCAATTCGCTATCGGCATTATCGAGTGCGACGGAATATTGTTCGCTAAGCGCCATCCAGCGTGCAACGCCCAATANCATCAGGAACAACACAATCAACACAGGAACCAAACGCCGCAAAGGGGTCTCTGATTTTAACAGACGCTCATAGGCGGGGTGGCTCAACTGCCGGGCATAGCCAACAATAGAGCCAGACGAAACTGCACTGTCTTCTTCCGAAAACAATGAAATTTCCCCTCGTGTTTCTTCGTGCGATCGCGATTGCGATACACTAGGTTGCCCCATGCCTGGTCTCCAAAAATAGCCGCATAATTGTGGTCGAACAGATGGCCGAATCACCCCCATATGAATCCACGCGAATCCCCAAGTCCAGCGGTATTTTGAAAAATCTCGATTGCGAATAAATGCTTTTGCATCAAAAACTTGGCAAGTGAATCAGCCGTGTTTTTTGTTAGCCAACTTAAGCCCTTGATACAGAATCATTTTATCCCAATGTGCGGCCCAAAATGTCAGAAACATCTTTCGAAAGCGCCTTGGTTTTTGCCAAATCTTTTAAGGCACCTTCGGCAAGTTTTCTACGAACGGGCTCCAGCGATCGAAACGACCGGAAGGCAGTCAGCATTCGTGCGGCCACTTGCGGGTTGATTTTATCCAGCTTTTTCACCGTGTTGGCGACCAATGCGTAGCCTTTGCCCGATTGGGCATTAAAGCCGGTCGGATTGGCTGAGGCGAACACCCCGATGGTTGCGCGCACACGGTTTGGGTTGGTCATAGAAAAATCGTCGTGGCGGGTGAGGCGGCTTACAAGACGCTCGCTTTTTTCGCCCGGTGCGCTCGC
>JAESSK010000004.1 GCA_016764155.1 Rhizobiaceae bacterium | reverse complement strand
GGTGAGCATTTGCTTGTTCTCACGGGCGTTTCCTCCCTATCGGTCGGGCCCTCCGTATGGGCGGCGCATTAGCGCCGGTCGCTCATCGCTCCCACCTTTGGCGTGATAGATACTGAAAGAACCCAGCAAGGGAAAATTACAGATAGATTGTCGTGGGAAATGAATGAGAGCCCTTAGGGCGAGCGTGGGAACCCGGCGCTAATGCGCCGCCCATACGGAGGGCCCAAGCAAAGCTTGGATACGCCCGTGAGAACAAGCAAAAAGCTTAGCCCGCACCCAGATCCGCTACCTATTCTTCCAATCCTCAAATGCCTCGCGAAATACTTTTTCGCCGATAACGCCTTTTTCAAGGGTTACCAGAGCGCGTCTGCCGGTTGCATATCCAAGCNGAATATCGATCCAATCAGAATCNAGCANNAATTTNGAATTGGTCTCAACAGCCTGTGGCAGATTGTTCAATGCGATCAGGAAATAGCCCGTATCAATTTTNGCAGGAACGGCCACAAGGCCTTCGCCTCTTGCCTGTTCTGATGCTTTCATGACAAACCGTGCCACATTGTCGATCTCGCCACCTTCAAAATTCAATTCGATGATATGGCTGGCTGGCAGGCCTTCATCCGTATTGCGCTTAATGGTAATGACCATTGAAAGCGGATTGCCTGGAATATCCAAACGTCCCTTTACCACAGCCTCTGCAGGCTGCCCCGGTGAAGGAGCCTCTTGCGCCAATGTCCACATAATTGCAGCATCGCTTCTTGAAGCCGCGCCATTGGCACCGCCCTCTTCATATAGATAAGCCTTCTGCGCAATCGCTGGCGTTCCCGCATCAGCGGATGCAATTGGTTCATCGCCCGGTTTGCCAACTTCCGTCACCTCAACAGGTTTTTCGGTCAAAGGCGCCGGTGCAACTGATGGATCTGGCGCAGGTTGCAACACAAGCGCCTCGGTCGTTTCATCACCATTAGGCTGGCTAACTGGTTCAACCACGATCGGTTCTGGTTCTACGTTTTCACCGTTGCCACCGAGGCGAGTAGATTCTTTTTCCGTTGAATCAATCTCAGCCGTTTCGATATTTTCCGGAGTTTGCGTCTCGCTTACCGGTGCAACCATTTCCATGGTGGGTTTTGCCGCATCCAGCAACACATCCTTATTGAGCCATAGCCCATAAGCGCCACCACCAACGATAACCAATCCAACCAGATAAGGAAGAACCCGTCTAACCATGCCGCGCTCATTCGGAGTATCGGCAACAAATTCCTGCTCTTCAGCGCGTGGCGAAGTTTGCAGTGAAACAGGTTTCGGTTCACTTACTTCACTTGCTGGTGCCAGTGCAGAAGGAGTTTTTTCGGTAGAATCAAGAATCTCTTCAAGCTCAGAAACGGATGCGCTTACAGCTTCAGCAACATTATCCATATCCGCATCGAAGGATTGCTCAACTTCAATTTTTGATATGGCGTTTTCCAAAGACAGCATTTGTCTGGCTATCGCATCTTCACTCGGCAGAGGGGTCAAACCACGCAATTGGCGTTCAATCGCCTCACGTGCTTTTGCAAACACGAGAGAACGATTCGCAACCGTATTCTCAGGCAGCCTGGAAATAGTCTTATCCAGAATTGAATAGTAGTCAGCCATTTAAAGTCACCAGCAATGTCCCGCGCCCGTTGTTATTCTTGCGTTTTTTAAAGGATCGCACCAACCTTTTAGTCTTGAAATGGGTCATGAACAAGGATTGTATCATCACGCTCGGGGCTCGTTGATAACAAAGCAACCGGCGCGCCAATCAATTCTTCTACGTGACGAACGTATTTTACCGCCTGCGCCGGCAATTCGTTCCATGTTCTGGCACCAACTGTTGTGCCTTCCCATCCCTCTAATGTTTCATATACAGGCTCTACCCGCGCCTGCCTGCCCTGACTTGCTGGCAGATAGTCAATTAACTTTCCATCAAGCATATAACCGGTACATATTTTTATTTCCTTAAGACCGTCCAAAACATCTAGTTTTGTTAGCGCAATACCCGTAATACCGTTGGTTGCAACGGCTTGCTTGACCAATACTGCATCAAACCAGCCACAGCGGCGCTTACGGCCAGTAACGGTACCGAATTCATGGCCTTTTTCGCCCAAAAATTGACCAATTTCGTTTTGTTGCTCTGTCGGGAACGGCCCTTCACCCACACGNGTGGTATAGGCCTTTGTAATACCAAGAACATATCCAACAGAACCNGGCCCCATGCCAGAACCTGCAGCNGCCTGCCCTGCAACGGTATTTGACGAAGTTACAAAGGGATAAGTGCCATGATCCACATCAAGCAGCGTCCCTTGCGCCCCTTCAAACAGGATGCGCTTACCATCACGTTTNGCCNTATCCAGCAAACGCCAAACGGTTTCGCTAAACGGCACAATCTCATCGGCGACACTGGCCAATTCATTATAAATTGTNTCGTGGCTAANTTCTTCATGCCCCAAACCACGCCGCAAAGCGTTATGGTGGGTTAACAAACGATCGATTTTTGCNGGCANCGTTTCCAGATTAGCAAGATCAAGNACCCGAATGGCACGNCTTCCAACCTTATCTTCATAAGCCGGCCCGATACCGCGCCGTGTGGTACCAATTTTTGTACCGCCTTCGGAAGCNGCGTCCTCNCGNATNGCATCCAGTTCCCGGTGCAGAGATAAAATNAGGGTAGCGTTATCGGCGATACGAAGGTTTTCAGTGGTAACAATCACGCCCTGCTNTGCCAAGCGCCCAATTTCAGCTAGCAGCGCGTGGGGATCAATCACCACACCATTGCCGATAACCGCAAGTTTGCCGCTGCGAACCACACCGGACGGCAACAGGCTCAACTTATAGCTAACCCCGTCAATAACCAGCGTATGACCAGCATTATGCCCGCCCTGAAAGCGCACGACGATGTCGGCGCGTTCAGATAGCCAGTCAACAATCTTACCTTTGCCTTCGTCACCCCATTGGGAACCGATTACAGCTACATTCGTCATGAAAATCTCCGGTGCGCGTTTTACTTATCGCAACTCAGGCAAAACATTTGAGAATCGATAAATTCCCAAAGCCTCACGGATTGCGGTTGCTTTTAGACCGAATGGCTAAAATTTTCAACCGCGTACCGGAGCTTATTAATTTTATCCAATATCGAATTCTAAAGGCTTGGCCTGATCGAACAGACCACCGCTGGTAATTGCGTCCAGCACTTTTTGTTCAACTGGAGCATCGAGATACAAAAGCGCAATCGCATTGCCACCTGGTTCATCACGGCCCAATTGGAAGTTCGCGATGTTAATTCCGGCATCACCACAAACCTGTCCAAGCGTACCAATAATGCCCGGCTCATCACGGTTGGTCGTATAAAGCATATAGCGGCCAATATCTGCATCGATGTTAATGCCCTTGATCTGGATAAATCTCGGTTTGCCATCAGAAAAGACTGTGCCTGCAATTGAGCGTTCATTCTTCTCGGTCACTACATTCAGTTTGATATAGCTATCAAACACACCGGATTTATCGCGCGTGGTTTCAGATATCTGAATGCCGCGTTCCTTCGCCATGATAGGGGCAGAAACCATGTTCACATCAGCCATTTGAGATTTCATCAAACCGGCAATGGCAGCACTTGTAAGCGCACTCTTATTCATCTGCGATACAGCACCATCATAGGTGATTTCAACGCTGACAATGGGAGAATCTGAAACCTGCCCGACAAATGCGCCAAGGTGCTCTGCCAATTTAGCAAACGGCAAAAGCTGCGGTGCTTCTTCGGCGGTAATTGAAGGCATATTGAGCGCATTGGTAACAGCACCATTGACCAAATAATCCGACATTTGCTCAGCTACCTGCAAGGCAACATTTTCCTGTGCCTCGGTTGTTGCTGCACCAAGATGCGGCGTGCACACAACGTTGGGCAAATTAAACAATGGGCTATCGGTAGCAGGCTCCGTTTCAAACACATCAAAAGCAGCCCCTGCAACCTTGCCGCTTTTCAGCGCATCGGCCAAAGCTGTTTCAACGACCAATCCGCCGCGGGCACAGTTGATGATCCGCACGCCGTCTTTCATTTTGGCAAGAGCGTCCGCATCAATAATGCCGCGTGTTTTATCGGTCAACGGCACATGCAGTGTGATAAAATCAGCTCTGGCGAACAATTCATCCAGTTCAACTTTTTCCACGCCCAATTCAGTGGCTCGTTCCTGTGAAAGGAATGGATCATAAGCAATCACTTTCATGCGCAATCCTTTGGCACGATCAGCAACAATTGAACCAATATTTCCGCAACCGATCAGCCCCAGAATTTTGCTGGTAACCTCAACACCCATAAATTTGCTTTTTTCCCATTTGCCCGCCTGCGTTGAAGCATCGGCTGCCGGAATTTGCCGTGCGCATGCAAGCATCAAAGTAATGGCATGCTCTGCCGTGGTGATCGAATTACCGAACGGCGTATTCATCACCACAATACCTTTGCGCGATGCGGCTGGGATATCCACATTATCAACCCCGATGCCGGCGCGCCCGATCACTTTGAGATTGGTCGCAGCATTGATGAGCTTTTCCGTTGCCTTGGTGGCTGAGCGAATGGCCAGCCCGTCATATTTGCCAATGATTTCGAGCAATTTGTCCTTGTCTTTGCCAAGGTCGGGCATGAAGTCTACGTCCACGCCATTATCACGAAAGATTTGTACTGCGGTTTCAGAAAGTTTGTCTGATACAAGAACACGAGGTGCCATGATGGCCTCCGAATTTTGGCCCCATTGGGGGCGGGAATTTTAAAAATTAATAAAGTTAAGCGGCTGCTTTAAGCGTCGACAATTGCTGCGCAAAAGCCCAATCAAGCCAGTGCATGAGCGCTTCAACATCCGATGTTTCAATCGTCGCCCCACACCAGATACGAAATCCGGCAGGCGCATCACGGTAAGCACCGATATCAAAAGCAACACCTTCGCCGTCCAGCATTGAAACGATGGATTTGGCAAAAGCTGCCTGTCCGGCACCATCAAGCGCCAGCACATCCGGATGGGATATGGTCAAACACACAGAAGTGTTAGAGCGCGTCTCCGCCTTAACAGCCAAATGGTCAATCCAGTCATTATGCTCAACAAAGTCAGCAATGATCGAGGTGTTGGCATCAGCACGAGCAATCAGGCCTTTCAGGCCACCAACCGATTTACCCCAATTGAGGGTATCAAGATAATCTTCAACACAAAGCATAGATGGCGTGTTGATGGTCGCACCCTGGAAAATACCTTCGATCAATTTGCCTCCCTTGGTCATGCGGAAAATTTTCGGCAATGGCCATGCAGGCGTATAATTTTCAAGACGTTCAACAGCACGCGGTGACAGGATAAGCATCCCGTGGGAAGCTTCACCACCCATCACTTTTTGCCAAGAAAAAGTCGTCACATCGAGTTTTGAAAAATCGAGTTCCTGCGCAAACGCAGCAGAGGTTGCATCACATATGGTGAGGCCAGCGCGATCGCTAGGAATGAAATCGCCATTAGGAACGCACACACCGGATGTGGTGCCATTCCATGTGAAAACCACATCGCGATCAAAATCAATCTCGCCCATATCAGGCAGATGACCATAATCAGCAGTGATTTTGCGAACATCATCCAGCTTCAACTGCCCGGTCACATCGGAAACCCAGCCAGCGCCGAAACTTTCCCATGAAACCATATCAACACCGCGCTCGCCAAGCAGCGACCATAATGCCATTTCAACCGCACCCGTATCGGATGCAGGCACAATACCGATGCGGTAATCATCGGGTACGTTCAAAATTTCGCGGGTGAGATCAATGGCCAGTTTGAGCTTTGCCTTGCCAATTTTTCCACGATGGGAAAGGCCAAGAGCGGCATCTCTAAGCGCATCAAGC
>JAESSK010000003.1 GCA_016764155.1 Rhizobiaceae bacterium | reverse complement strand
AAACCGCCTTTTTCACCACACGCGTGGGCGACAATAACTCATACGAACAATGGCAATTAGAAGGTGAAAAACGAAACGAACAACGCGCCAACACGGTCGCCCGTAAATGGCTGGATTCCTACGTTCAACCAGAGCTAGACCCTGCCATTGACGAAGCCTTGCTGGAATTCATAGCTAAGAAAAAAGACAGCATGCCCGACGCCTTCGCTTAAATAGAGGCAAAGGACAGCCATAGCGAACCTTACAAGGGAAATGAATGTGAGCCCAAAGGGCGAGCGTGGGAACCCGGCGCTAATGCGCCGCCCATACGGAGGCCTGAGCGAAGCGAAGATACGCCGTGAGTACAAGCAAGCAATAATTATTCCCGCAGCGAACGTGGTTTGATAAAATCAATCAAAACGCCGCTACCGACAGTAAGGTCACTCCACGCATCAATATCAAAATCAATGATGCTCAACGTGCCCGTTGGATATTTGATGGCTAATTCATCCAATTTTGCAGGATCACCGCGTCCTGCCAATTGGTGCGCCAGCATATGAACGCTTGGATTATGTCCGATAAATAAGAGTGATTCTGCGTGATCGTGCGCAATTATTGCGTCCAGATAGGCTTGGGCACCGCCGGAATACAAAAATTCTGAAAATGTTACCGCTGGCATGGATGCATCATTCACAAACAACCCAGACAACGTCATTCGGGTTCGTTTGGCCGGTGAACAATAGATGTATTCCGGCCTAAAGTTCCGTACCGACATGGCCTTGGCAATTTTCGGCAAGTCGTTAAGGCCACGCTCATTTAGCGAGCGTTGCGCATCCGATATGCCTGATGTTGCCCAAGAAGATTTCGCGTGGCGTAGAATGAACAGTCGCAGCATGGTTGATCACTTAATCCCGGTGTTTTTTTCGTTGGCGGCGATGCCAATTTAAAAAAAATATACACCAAAAGGTCAATAATGAAAATTTCTGTCTTGAGACTTTTATTGGTCAAGGTTATACAGCGGCCACGTAGTAGGTTGGAGGTGACTATATGAGTGATGCAGCGATAAACGGCGAATACACCCCTACAGATAGTGAGCCGTTCATGAATGACCGGCAAAAAGACTATTTCCGCAGAAAACTCGGCACTTGGAAAAATGACATTTTGCGCGAGTCTCGCGAGACTTTGGAAACGCTTTCAGTTCAGTCTGAAAAAATGCCAGATGCCTCAGACCGTGCTTCTTCAGAAACAGACCGCTCCATTGANCTTCGCGCCCGTGACCGGCAACGCAAACTCANCAATAAGATTGAAGGCGCATTGCGCCGCATTGANGACGGTACATATGGATTNTGCGACGAATCTGGTGANGCGATCAGCTTGCAGCGTCTTAATGCCCGGCCTATAGCCACGCTTTCTATTGAGGCGCAGGAGCGCCATGAGCGTCGTGAAAAAGTCTATAAAGACGACTAGCCTTGGAAAGGGCTAGTCCTGCAATAAGAAATTAGCGTCTTTCGCCTGCAAGTTCGCTAAGCAATTTCTGCATTTCATCTTCCATGTCATCAGAACGCGCCTCTTTAGGCTTCTCATCAGATGATTTTGCTGGCGCTTCATGCGAAACAGCTGCAGCACCTTCAAATGGTGGCGTAACCTCAGGCGCTTTAACCGCATCTTTTTTGTCGGTTGAAGGAATTTCTTCCTGAATTTCGTCTGGTTCGGTAATGCTCTCCATTTTGATTTCAACATCATCCGGCTCGTTCGAAACATTGTTCAATTGAGCGTCTAGCGGCTTTGCATCGGTGACCTTATCCACAGCAGGGGGCGTTTCCTTAGGCTGTTCGTTAGTCGGCAGTTCAGGCTTGCTCTCTATTTTATCTGCATTGATGCCCATGGCATCGGCAAATCGTCCAAAGCCCTCCGGCGCGGTTGTAACGGTTTTTATGGTCTCTGATTTGACATTATTAGTGCCATGATCTGAAATTGAACCAGTTTCCGCTGCATCTGCTTTTTCAGTTACATCGGCAATTTCAAAGGCAATATTCTTGTTTTCCTCGTCCGCGGCTCCAACATCTTCTGCAATTGTTTCTTCAAATTTGGCTGCTTTTGCCAGAGTGTCTGCAACTGCATCGGTAAATTCTGTATCGTCCACATCATCTGCTTGCGCATCATCGGCCTTTGAAAGGGCCGTTTCTATGCTGGCGACCACAGCAGCGGTGGCTGCAGCTCCGCTTGCTAGCGCGCCAACGCCGCGTGGTGGTACATCATCGCGTATATCCACCTTTTCAGGCTGTGGCGGTTCGGATTGCACCGGAACATCATCTTTATCAGGCGTGACGATAGCTCTAATTGGTTCTGCAGCACTTGTTGCTGGCTGCACTCGCACAATATTGCTTTCAACCAGCACGTCACTTGCCCCGCCAATCATCACCAAATGCTCAACATTATCGCGACGCACCAGTACAAGACGGCGTTTATCATCAACAATGGCTGCCTCTGTCACACCCAATCTTGGGCGTCGGCTTTTNGTTCCGCGAATGCTATTACTACCGGCTATTTTGCGAAATACCCAAAATAGACCCAACAATACCAATACNAGACCTACGGTGATCGCAATCAGATTTGCCGCCGTAGATCCTCCAAAAAATGAATTCAACCAGGTCATTATTCGTTCCTAATTATCAAATGCATACTGTCATTTAGCCTATATCGGGCCATTTGACAGTATCTATATGCCAAATGAGGCGAAAATTTCACGCCTATTTGGCCATGAAAGTGAATAAAAGTCATCCTTTACGTCGAATGCTGCCACCTAGTGTGTTGAAAACTTGGTTTGTTAGCTAAAAACAATGTTTCCCTATGGGTTTTGCACTATCGTCAATCAACGGAATATGATTCAAGAACGAAACAGATTCCAACCATGGGAGAATCAGGGATTTGCAATGGTGCAAAAGGATTTTGACAACGAGAAATTCAAGCCGGTGATAGACAATGCAGGCGGCAGTGGTGCCTGGCGTATTCTACTTCTCGGCATTTTCCTGATCGTAGGCATGATATTTGTCAGCATCCATGGGCGCGACTATTTTGGTGAGCCGATGGTGTTGGGGATATTGGGTTTGTTTGCGGGGCTGGGCGTGTTCTTTTTGTTCGCGCTGGTTTTGAATTTCGTTAGTTTGACCGCTACCGGAAGAGCAGATGATTTTTCAAAAAATCTGGTTGATGGTATGGATTCAGGACTGATCGTCGTGGANCAGCAGGGACGCATTGTCTATGCAAACCGCGCCTATGCAGACCTCATCGGTGCCGAAGATGAAAGCGAAGTTGGCAGCATCGAATCCGTCTTTTCCCGCCGCGCAGAAGCNGCCGACATNGTTTATAAAATGTCNAANCGGGCCAAGGAAGGCGAAATCTGCGTCGAAGANTTNCGCCTNGCNGACGGTTTGCACAACCAAAGCGAGGGCGCCAAATGGTTTCGCATGCGNGCACGCAGTCTCAGTGTTCCAAGCCATCCCAAACCATTGCTGGTTTGGCAGGTATCCGATGTTACCCATGATCGCGCACGCCAAGAAACTGCATTTTTGGAATTGCAGAACGCCATTCACTATCTAGATCATGCTCCGGCGGGGTTCTTTTCGGCCGAAACCAATGGTTCAATTGTTTATCTCAACGCAACCCTTGCCGATTGGCTGGGCATTGATTTAACCAGATTTTCGCCCGGTGCCATGAATTTGAGTGATCTGATTGTCGGTGACGGAGTAGCGCTGTTGGAATCGGTTAAGGCCGATGACGATAACGTCAATACTTCGATTATTGATCTGGACATGACCAAAAGCGATGGCACCCGTTTGCCTGTACGCCTCTATCACCGTGTACCTAGCGCTTCAGATGGTGCACCGGGTGCAACCAGAACATTGGTGTTAAACAGGATCGGCACAGAAGGTGGCGATGATAGAGCCCTTCGTGACGCAGAAATCCGCTTCACCCGCTTTTTCGATAATACCCCAATTGCCATTGCCGCCCTCAATGCTGCAGGCACCATTGTACGCACCAATGCACCATTCATGCGCATGTTTGGCCCGGCAATAGAACAATATGGCCCGATTTCCGGTTTGAAGTACAAAAAGATCGCCAATGAAGAAGATAGAGCGCGTCTAAAAAAACTGTTTAAGGCAGCTCTATCCGGCAAAAGTGAGATCAATCCGATCGATCTGTTGATCAATGGTTCCAAAGAACGTTCCGTGCGGATTTTTGTGAGCCCGGTGGCGGATGCCAGCTCTCAAAATCTCTCCGGCGAGATGGTGGATGATGAAGAACGCGTGGTTCTCTACGCCATGGAGATCACTGAACAAAAGGCGCTGGAAGAACAATTTGCCCAGGGTCAAAAAATGCAGGCAGTGGGACAATTAGCCGGCGGCGTTGCTCACGATTTTAACAATGTGCTGACAGCAATCATTGGTTTTTCAGACCTATTGCTGGTCAATCACAAACCTTCTGATCCTTCGTTTCAGGATATCATGGACATCAAGCAGAACGCCAATAAAGCCGCCAGTCTGGTGCGTCAATTGCTGGCATTCTCGCGCAAACAAACCCTGCGTCCGCAGGTGCTGCAACTCAATGACGCCCTCAATGATGTGCGCATGTTGCTTGACCGACTATTGGGCGAAAATGTTAAGTTGAATTTGGTCCATGGCCGCGATCTTTGGCCCGTGAAAGTGGATATCACGCAGTTCGAACAAGTGATCGTCAATCTCTCGGTCAATGCGCGCGATGCCATGCCAGACGGTGGTGATCTGATCATCCGCACAGAAAACATCACAGAAAATGACTGCCGCGAGCGCTATGATTATAAAGGCATGCCCGTCGCCGAATATGTCACCATCGAGGTAATCGATACCGGAACAGGCATGCCGCAAGAAGTGGTCGATAAGATNTTNGANCCGTTCTTCTCAACCAAGGAAGTAGGCAAGGGCACAGGGCTTGGNCTTTCCACGGTTTACGGCATTACTAAGCAAACTGGCGGCTTCATCTATGCCGANAGTGTGGAAGGNAAGGGAACCATATTCCGCCTGTTCCTGCCGCGCCANATTATGAGNGANGCAGANGTTNCTGAAGCCATTGAAGATTTNGCNTTGGCCGCNGTAAAACCGGAAAAATCCCGTGACCTCACNGGCAATGCCACAATCCTTCTGGTGGAAGATGAGGANGCCGTGCGTGCATTCTCATCCCGTGCGCTCCAGTCACGCGGCTATGAAGTCCATGAGGCAGCCAGCGGCGTTGAAGCGCTGGAGGTGATGGAGGAATATGGTGATGAGGTTGATCTCGTCGTCTCCGATGTGGTGATGCCGGAAATGGACGGGCCAACTTTGCTCGGAGAATTGCGGAAATCACACCCTGATTTGAAATTCATCTTTGTTTCAGGCTATGCCGAAGAGGCATTTGCCAAGAATTTGCCTGAGGAAGAACGCGAGAAATTCGGCTTCCTAGCCAAGCCATTCTCGCTGAAACAACTGGCCACCACGGTCAAGGAAATGCTGGAAGAGTAGTCTCGTTATATGGCAGGGAAAACAAAGTTACCGGACGATTTGTTGATCGATAAGCGCAAGGGCCTGCCTGAAGCGTTGAAATTCCTGTTTGCCGATTATCCAAGGGATATCTGGCGCAAACATAAAAATATGGGCGAACTGACGACATTCTGGCTTTCAAGGCATGATCAGTTTCGTCGCGCAGCAACCACATTAAACGCCAATAATCAGGCCTTTTTGGAAGGTCAGATCGATCCAAAGACTTTCAGTCATAATATGGTGCCGGGCTTCAATGCGCTTCTGGGCGGGCTGACCGAGCATCACACCATGGAAGATCACCATTATTTTCCAAAATTCCGGGTGGTTGAACCAAAACTTGCACGCGGCTTTGAAATTCTCGATGAAGATCATCACGCCTTGCATGCGGCGATCGAAAATGTGGCTCAGACCGCGAATAATTTCATGCAATCCGAGGGCCGCGATAATCTGCTGCGCACCGGCGATAAATTTGTCGATGCCAATGCCAAATTATTGGCTTTCCTGATGCGCCATTTGGAAGACGAGGAAGATTTGATCGTGCCGATCCTGCTTGATCGAAGTGAAGCAACGGTCATGGGGCAGGGACACTAAATCCAGCCCCTGAATTTCGGGCCTTCCAGCCCCGTTCAGTTAAATCAAATCAGGCAATATCCGATGTTATTATCTGGCNCGCNGGTAGTATCGATGCTTCTTCCGTCTTGAGCGCAAAAACANAAATTGGCGTTTCGCGACCGCGCAGCATTTGCGATCCCGCCGGTTCAAAGCTATCANCCATANNGCTGCTTGTGACTGTCTTTNCNGAAGCAAGCACAATCAATTTCCGCTCCTCCATGAAGCTTTTGCCCAATTGTTCGAGCCGCTGCCCCACATTAACATTGTCGCCTACNAGGGTGTAATTCTGGCGGTCGCCACCGCCAATATTTCCAACAATCACCCGACCCGTATGAATACCGATGCGAAGGCGGATTGGTGCTAAATTTTGTTCAATGCGTTGGGTATTCATCTTGGAAAGTCCGCGCGCGATACCCTCGGCAGCCCTTACCGCATTTTTCGCATGGTGATCGTCGGCATTGGGTGCCCCCCAAAACGCCATCACGCTGTCGCCAATGAACTTATCAACAGTNCCATTGGTNTCATCAATCGCCTTACAAATCATATCAAAATGGTCGTTCAATAGTTTGGCTGTTTCNACCGCATTCAAATGCTCCGACATNGAGGTGAAACCGACAATNTCACTGAACATGATTGTCACCTCCCGCTCCACNGAGCGATTGGCGTCTTTTCCTGATTGCAACAAACGTTGCACNACNGTTTTNGGGACATATTGCGAGAATTCAGAAAGCGCCGTATGCATGGAATTCAAAGCCTTGGCCTGATCGTCAATTTCCTGAATTCGCGAATGAGGCAAAGGCACAAATTTTTCCAGTTCGAAATTGGAAAAATGATCGGCGGCACGCGCTATGCGCCCCATCGGCTCTGCCAAACGCCTGCCAAGAAATATGGCAATCAAGACCGCAAGAATTAGGGTGCCCAATCCCATGATTGCAGATGTTGCAATGCGGATAAATTCGGATTTGAAGTCNTTTTTGCTAAAGTGAACCCCAAGCTTGAAGGCGTCATGCTCAAAACCTCCAAGATTTTTTAAAAGAAATATCCGTCCGTTCCTGCCCGGACTGGAGATCACTTCGATACCGTGCTNCTTGGCAAATTCNAATTCGTCAGATGGAGTTGCCTTCAACAGCTCCTTGAGAGCTTCGTCGGGGAANGCCTGAAGGGGAATAGATTCACCACTCAAAAATGCCTTGGGCATTTTGGAATAGGCAATAACCATNGAATTGCCATCCATCAAGAAAACNGGCGTATCAATATCGGTGCCAATTTGTCCTATCAACCGGTTGATGGCATCAAGGCCAATCAATGCCACNACAACGCCCTGTAATTTGTTGTTGCGCATGATCGAAACGGAAATGTTTTCATAAAACTGTCCGTTATATTCGGTGACCCGCCCAAAGACCGTTTTTTCTTCATCCCGGTCCGGGGTTACGTTGAACATTTTAAGAATTTCGGCAGATTCAACGATGTTACCGTAAAATTTGATGAAATTCCCCTCCCGGTTACGCATCATTCCGGTCTTGCGCCCATCCATATCGTAAATNAGCAAGCCTTGAACAATGGGTGCNGCGCGCATCAGGGACCTTAAATAAATTTCCTGACTTTCAATATCGTCAAGTTCAAAATTGCCTTCCCGNTATATCTCNGCAACGCTTTGGATAACCCGTTCAGCCTGNAAAATCTGATCGCGGATAGTGGTTTCCACATTGGACAAAATGCGCACGGAGCTGGCATTGAGCAACGAAAATGTATTGGAAAGGTTTGCTCCCACCGAGACAGCAAGAACGCTGAAAACGGAAATTGCCAAAAGGCTTCCGAATACCAGAGCAAGCAGCCATCGCAGCGAAATCGTGCGGCGCTTCGGTTTCAAAAAGCGTGGGTTGTCTGGTGTTACTTCTTCAATTGGCACAGGGGGCATTGGGGGCATAGGGCTCTTTCGTGGAATCACCATGCCAAAGTAGGTGCTTTGGGTTGAAGTTTAAAGATCAGCCAATAAAAAACCCCGGCGCAAGGGCCGGGGTCTCTTAGTCTTTTTATATCCGCTTTGGAATTAAGTGGAATAATACATGTCGAATTCAACCGGATGCGGTGTCATTTCGTANCGAATAACATCTTCCATTTTCANTTCGATATAAGAATCGATCTGATCTTGAGAGAANACATCGCCTTCAAGCAGNTATTTATGATCTGCTTGAAGACTGTCGAGGGCTTCGCGAAGCGAACCACAAACAGTTGGAATATCAGCCAATTCTGATGGAGGCAGGTCATAAAGATCTTTATCCATAGGCTCGCCCGGATGAATTTTGTTTTTGATGCCGTCAAGGCCAGCCATCAACATGGCAGCAAATGCCAGATATGGGTTGGCCATTGGATCAGGGAAACGAACTTCAACACGTTTTGAATTCGGCGAAGTGCCGTGAGGAATACGGCAAGAGGCTGAACGGTTACGCGCTGAATAAGCCAGCAGAACCGGAGCTTCATAACCTGGAACCAAACGCTTGTAAGAGTTGGTTGAAGGGTTTGTGAAAGCATTCAGCGATTTAGCATGCTTGATGATACCGCCAATATAGAACAGGCAGTTTTCAGAAAGACCTGCATATCCATTGCCGGCAAAAGTTGGCTTGCCATCTTTCCAGATAGACATGTGAACGTGCATTCCAGTGCCGTTATCACCAAATACTGGCTTAGGCATGAAAGTGGCTGTTTTACCGTAAGCGTGCGCTACCTGATGAACTGCATATTTATAAATTTGCATTTTATCAGCGTTGCGGGAAAGCGTATCAAACAGGATACCAAGCTCATGCTGAGCTGCAGCCACTTCGTGGTGATGCTTTTCAACAGTCACGCCCATATCTGTAAGAACAGAAAGCATTTCAGAACGGTAATCCTGACCAGCATCTACTGGAGGAACCGGGAAATAACCACCCTTTACGCGAGGACGGTGACCCATATTGCCGCCTTCATATTCTCTATCCATATTGCTTGGCAATTCTGAACTGTCGAGTTTGAAGCCAGTGTTATATGGGTCTGTTGCAAAGCGCACATCGTCAAATACGAAGAACTCAGCTTCTGGACCCACATTGCATGTGTCGCCAAGGCCAGTTGATTTCAAATAAGCTTCAGCTTTNTTAGCNGTGCCNCGAGGGTCACGTGNATAAGGTTCGCCAGTTAGCGGCTCAACCACATCACAGAAGATCGCCATAGTGGACTGTGCAAAGAACGGGTCCATGTGAGCGGTTTCTGGATCGAGGATGAGGGTCATGTCGGATTCATTGATGGCTTTCCAGCCAGCAATTGAGGAACCATCGAACATAACGCCATCGGCGAACATGTCTTCGTCGACAAGGCCCACATCCATGGTTACGTGGTGCATTTTACCGCGTGTGTCGGTGAAACGTACGTCGAGAAACTTTACGTCCTCGTCTTTAATTTGTTTTAGAATATCTGCTGCTGTGGTCATGAATTTGCCTTCCTTATCAACATGCAATGTCTGATTTTAGATTTATTGAATTTTTTCCGGAATTAGAAGCTGTTTCTTCTAACTAGCGTCCGAGACGCTAAATTGCCTCAGGGCCGGATTCGCCGGTACGAATACGAATAACTTGCTCTACGTTAGAAACGAAGATTTTGCCATCGCCAATGCGTCCTGTTTGGGCNGCGTTTCTGATNGCTTCAACNGCTGCGTCGACATTTTCNTCGGCAAGCACGATTTCCAACTTAACTTTAGGAAGGAAGTCCACCACATATTCCGCACCGCGGTAAAGTTCGGTGTGTCCTTTTTGACGGCCAAAGCCTTTTGCTTCGGTAACCGTAATGCCCAAAAGGCCCACTTCCTGCAATGCCTCTTTAACTTCATCCAGTTTAAAGGGCTTAATGATCGCTTCGATCTTTTTCATATTTTCGTTCTCACCTAAATGGTTGAATCAAGGCGTCAACGCGCCTGAACNTCCTNTAGCAAGCAAATATTGTGCCAGTTGTCAAAAAANTATTTANNGNATTGAAAACAAACAGNTTTTGTCNNAATNGCGGTAATTGAAACGGNGCATTCTAAAACATCATTTGTACCACGGGCTTCGCGCTGCACAATAATTAGGCGGCCTGCCATTTATTGCGCCATTATCGGGCAGGTTTCNNCCCGNTTGNCNGNCNNTNGAAANTGAGTATGNTGGAGNAAATGANGAGAGATCGCCAAGGAGANGTNAATGTCCAANACNGAAAACGAGGGCGGGTGCCTNTGCGGCCAGCTTCGCTATAAAACNATCGCNGANCCTGCGCACGTAACCTATTGNCATTGCAAATTCTGNCAACGNGCCACNGGCGGGGCNTATCTGGTCGANCCNATCTTCCCCCAAGAGCATTTCGANNTAANCAAGGGAACACCCAAAACCTACGATCTCGTATCTTCANGNAGNAAAAAGGGCGTGCGTATTCACTTCTGCGANAATTGCGGCACAAAACTTTATATGACCTTCGAGCGCTTTGAAGGCTTCATCGGCGTNTTCGGNGGAACCTATGACGACCCCAATTGGTTCGAGCGTACATCGGAAAATGCCAAGCACATCTTCCTCAATTACGGACAAAAGGGGACGGTTATCCCTGCTGGAGTGCCAACCTTCGGTGAGCACACCGCCCTCAAGGACGGCACGCTGGTAGAGCCGGAGGTTTTTGACTTGCCGAAAGTCTTGGGCAACAGCTAGGCCCTTTCTGTTTTGTACGGGATATCGGGAATATCCCCGTTGAACTTTGTTAACTTGTGAGTATGATCATTTAAAAACCTCAATGTTTTTAGGATCATATTCCGATGTCTGCGAACCAAAAAATCTACTTGAACGGCTATATCGATGTGCCCGTTGCCCAGTGGGATGCCGTTGCAATGGCCTTGCCCACCCATATTGCACTGACCCGCGAAGAGCCGGGATGTATTTCGTTTAAGGTAACTCAAAGCAACAGTGTGGAGTGTCGTTTTGTAGTCGCCGAGATTTTTGAAGATCAGGCAGCATTTGAAGCCCACCAAGAGCGCACCAAAGCATCCGAATGGGCTATAATTTCCGCTGATTGCCCCCGTGATTTCAAAATTGAAACACGGGACTAGTGCGTATTGAATGAGCACTGATCCAGATCTTCCACGCGCGCTTGATACAAGCCCACATGTTTCCGACGAAATCCGCCAGACCACTTGTTATATGTGTGCCTGCCGCTGTGGCATCAATGTGCATTTGCGCAAAGGTGCAGATGGCCAGCCCAAAGTGCGCTATATCGAGGGTAACCGCAATCACCCGATCAATAAGGGCGTGTTATGTGCCAAGGGTTCGGCTGGCATCATGCAACATTATTCGCCTGCACGGTTGAAAAAGCCACTGCTTAGAACCGGCGAGCGCGGCGAAGGGAANTTCAAGGAAATCGAATGGNACGAGGCCATGAGCCTCGCCACCAACTGGCTCAGCGATATCCGTAATACCGACCCGAAGAAGCTGGCTTTCTTCACCGGGCGCGATCAAAGTCAATCGCTCACGGGCTGGTGGGCGCAACAATTCGGCACCCCTAATTTCGCTGCCCATGGGGGCTTTTGCTCGGTGAATATGGCTGCGGGCGGCATCTACACCTTCGGTGGTGCGTTCTGGGAGTTCGGTTCGCCCGACTGGGATAAAACTGAATTATTCATGATTTTTGGTGTGGCAGAAGATCACGATTCCAACCCGATCAAAATGGGTCTGTCAAAGCTCAAACAACGCGGCGCAAAAATCATCGCCGTGAACCCAATCCGCACGGCCTATAACGCAATTGCTGACGAATGGGTGGGCATTACGCCAGGAACGGACGGCCTGTTTATTCTGGCCCTGATCCACGAATTGCTCAAAGCAGGCAAAGTCGATCTCGATTACCTCATCCGCTACACCAACGCCCCATGGCTGGTGATTGACGATGAAACCTCCAAAGATCACGGTCTGTTCGCCCGCAACAAAAAAGGCGAACCCTTGGTGCTGGATCGTAAATCCGGCAAAGTCGTCTCATCCAAAAAGAAAGGCGTAAAGCCAAATTTGAAGGGCGAGGCGACCTTACCTTCCAAGCAAAAAGCCGTTCCCGTATTCGAATTACTGGCTCGTAAATATCTAAACGAGGAATATGCGCCTGAATCCGTTAGCGAGAAAACCGGC
>JAESSK010000002.1 GCA_016764155.1 Rhizobiaceae bacterium | reverse complement strand
AGCTACGCGTGACCGGCAGTATTAAACAATTAGAAGGGGCAGGAAATGATTTATTCAACTGAGCTTGCAATCGTTGCGGTATCGGTCCTTGCACTGGGTGGCGCTGGTTTTGGGGTGCGCCGGATGGTTCAACATGTGGATAAACGTATCCATTTGATGCTCCGGGCATCTTATCACAATAGCCGTGACATCAAGGAAAATCTCGAAACTGTGGATATGGTGCGTTCTGAAACACGCAAAGCTCTGGAACATCAAAGGGTGTTGCTGAGTTCTCTTAACCAGCAGATTAAAAATCTTGAATCGACGATTGCCGGCGGCAACCTTGCCAGACGTACAGAGTCTGTTTCTGTGTTTGATACGGTGACTCAGAAGGCCGCGCTGGAACCTGCGGTGAAGAAAGCTGTAAGTGAGAAATCCGAAAAAGTTGCGCATGAGAAACCTGTTTTTGAACGGCTATCTAAAAAGAAGGCTAAAAAAGCAAACGCCAAAAAGGCCAAAAAAGAAGGCTTGCTTGGTCATCTAGATGAATTTCTGGAACGTGGNATTGAGCAGATTGTNGCAAATGACGTANGTCCTGAAACATACGCCAAATTTGATATCGAGCTGGTTGAAGAAACCCAGGTGCCCGTACGCAATTTTGCCCAAGAACTTGCAGCAGAACCTGCACCTCAAGCGGCACCCGTTCCAGCAAGNNGAAGCAATGTAGAGCANGAAGCNNTTGCCAGTACTGCGATAGCNCCAAAAGAAGTTAAAAGAGATGTGGCGGCTGCGCGGCGCGGTGGTGTGATTTCTATGGACAAGTTGCTTAAACAGCAAAAACAGCAACGTGCCATTCAGGGTGAGAAAACTGAAAAGATCGTAAAATTATCATCCATCTTCGCCAATAAGGGCAGGGTCGCTCAGGCAAGTTAATGGGACCGGACGCGAGACAAACGTTTCTGGATAGAATTGGGTTTTCAAACGTGGGTTTGAATAGAAAGAGAACAAAGTGGAAAACGACGACCTAACATTACCAACGGATCTAGCTGCAGACGGTGATGCAGCTGGAGGTGCAGCGCCAGAATTGGGCGCTGANCTTGGTGCTGATTTAGGCGCTGATCTGGGTGCTGACTTGGGCGCTGATCTGGCACCTGACGGAGGCTTNCCGGATCTTGGTGTTGACGGTGAAGGGGCGCTTGATTTGACCCTTGATGACGGGGCGGGCGATCTGGATGGCGACGCACTTTCTCCTGATTTGGGGGGAGGTGCAGACCTTGGCGATATGGGCACAGACCTGATGGCTGGCGCAGCTGCACCAGCAATGGCAACTGCCAGTGCTGTATCCGCGCCGGCATCCGGTGGTTTGAGCGACGAAGAAATAGTCAATATCGGAGCGATCCATTCCATCAAGGTGAAAGTTCAAGCTGTGCTTGGCGGGGTATCNATGCCCATTTCNAAATTGATGTCGTTGAAAAAGGATGATGTGGTTTCGCTGGACAGTAAACTTGGATCGGCAATCGATCTCTTGGCAAATGGTCAATTGATTGCGAGGGGGGAAATTGTTGTTCTTGAAGAAGGCGACGATGAACCACGTTTCGGGATCACTTTGACCGAAGTTGTAGCTGCTGCAAAAGAGGCTAAATAAAGAGGTGATTGATTTAGAGGATATGAGTTCAGATAGCAAAGATATCGTTTTAGCTAGTAACTCCCTTAACGGCGCCCAAAAAGCCGCGGCGTTGATGTTGGTCATGGGTAAAGATACCGCCGTGAAGATGGCCGAGTATTTTTCTGAGGAAGAACTTGAAACCATTTTTGAAGCTGCCAATAGCCTTCCAGATTTGGGATATGAGGATATCGACAGTCTGACGGACGAATTTCGCGGCGATTTCTTCAATACAACTTTGTTTACATCGCCCGATGCGGTGAGCGAACTGTTTGCTCAAATGAGAAACGGTAATGCCATGAGCCCGGCCGAAACGCTTGCCGAAAGGGAAGCNAACGGAAAAAAGGGTAATGGGGGTATAGATGGGGCCAATGGTATTACATTTGAAGGCCCCGATGTGGAAACCATTCGAGCATTCTTTGAAAGCGAGCGTCCGCTACTGAGTGCGTTTCTGCTTGATAAATTGGACACGGACGTTGCTTCTTCTGCCCTTGATTTGCTCGAGGCTGAACAACGGAATAAAATTATCGGTAGTCTGTTGAACCGCAAAGAGCTCGATCCGGCGACCGAGGCGGCTGTTGCTAAACAATTGGCAGGTATACTGGCGCCTACACTGGAAGAGGGTGCGGGAGAACGTCAGGAAATTGAAACGGCTGCGATGCTGATCAACCAGATTTCTGCCGGTGCTGCCAGTGATCTGGTCAATTACATTGTGGAGAAAGATGCAGCCATTGGCGGCATGGTTCAAAAACGTCTGTTCCGCTTCGAAAATATCGAATTGCTGACCAAAGAGGATCGCGCCAAAATCTTTGATTCAGTTGAATCTGAAGATATTGTATCGTCGCTGTTTGAATCTCCTGACGGTTTGAGAGATACCATTCTGGAAGTTCTCAGCCAGAGAAACCGACGCATGGTGGAGGCCGAACTGTTACGGGCTAAACCGAAGGAAGAAGTCGTTATTTCCAGTCGGAAAAAGATTACTGCTTTGGTTTTGAATATGGCCCGGGAAGAATTAATTATTCTTCCGGACACGAACTAGAAATAGACGGTTGAGCGGGCGCATAGATTATGTCAGACGATTCAGACAAGGAAAGCAAGACCGAAGACCCCAGTGAGAAAAAAATCTCTGAGGCACTTGAGAAAGGTAATACGGCCGCTTCTCAAGAGATAACGACTGCTGCATCCATTCTAGCTTTGTTAATGGCCACATGGTTTTTGGTTCCAACGATCATCAAGGATTTGTCGGGGTCATTATATCTGATTTTTGGTAATATCGGCGATTTGCCATTGAGTACGGCAGAAGATGCGCACAACGTTATTTTTTTGCTGTTGCAGGAAGCTGGAAAGGCCGTTTTACCGCTATTATTAATCTTGATGGCGTTTGGTTTTATTGCGTCTGTTTCGCAAAATACGCCGCAGCTTGTGATCAACAGAATTCAGCCCAAATTAAACCGGATTTCCCTAACGAAGGGCTTGAACAAACTGTTTGGCAAGCAAGGTGTTCGAAATTTTGGGAAGTCTCTGTTTAAATTCTCTGCTGCCGGTACGATCGCCTTTTTGGCCTTTTTATCTGAGTCCGATATGATCTTGAATTCGATGTTGAGCGAAGGGTGGCTCATTCCTTACGGGATTCAGAAAATATTTCTCGAAATACTCGGAGGTCTTTTATTGATGACCGTGGTTTTGGGAGTGACGGATTATGTCTGGGTCAAGAAAGACTGGTTCGATGATCTCAAAATGACTCATCAGGAGGTCAAGGACGAAAACAAACAATCGCAAGTCGATCCCGCCCTTAAGGCACGCCAACGTTCTGTTTCGCAAGACAGGGCGCGCTATAAGATGATGGATCAGGTGGAGGGTGCGACATTGGTNATTGCTAACCCGACCCACTTNTCGATTGCCATGCGTTATGATCCAGCGAGAGATGCGGTTCCNAAAATCNTGGCGAANGGNCAGGATATCATCGCTCTGAAAATTCGTGGCATTGCCGAAGAAAAAGGTATTCCGATTTATGAAGATGTGCCGTTGGCCCGGGCTTTGTATAAAGTCGTGCAGGTAGACGGTGATTTGCCGGTGGAATTTTATGCACCGGTTGCGGCGGTTATTAAAGCGCTGGGCTCGAAAATACCTGGAATGGTGCAGCGATAATGCAGATAAAATCGAGCGAGAATATCAACGACACACGCGAAGCAATTCTGCATGAGGGTTGTCATGATCTGATTAAAAGTATGCGTAAGGTCGAGCCTGCACAATTTTTGATGGTGTTTTATTCCGGTCAGACNTTGGGGATCGGTGAAATGTTGCGCGAGCGGATTGAAGGCCACTTCAAAGCCAATACGGTCTCGTTTGAATTTACCGGGGAATGCGATGTCCCGTGGGTTGGGAATTTTACGGTGGCGCTCGATCTGGAGCTTTTACACCTTGGGGTGTTTGCGTTTTTCAGGCTCTATCTTTGTGGTAATGAATCCAGTGTGGAACTGAATCATATTTCATTTGAAACGGCGGGAATTGACCCGCTTGAAAACACCAAATTGCTGGAAAAAGCTATTCAGGCAGCAAGAGCTTAAGNGCCTAGGAAACATTCATAATTCGTTGGATTGCCCAAGTGAACCAGCCTTTTGTTGTTACGCATTTCTTATTTAAAAACCGGTTTTTACTTTTTAGGAAGTGTTCTAGAAACGCATTCCAAACCTTAACAAAACCTTAACAGCAAGCCTCACGCAAGTTTATCCGCCTAGGATTTCCACGAACGAAATGTTTTGGTCCTGAGGGTAGCATGTCTGAAATCTATCTTGGCAAACTTGCTAGCAGTAATGCAAATTGGCTGTCCGTGCGCCAAACTCTTATCGCTGGAAATGTCGCGAATTCAAGCACACCGGGCTATAAATCCGTTGATGTGAAGCCGTTTTCGGATGCGCTTAAAACACAGGGACTATCGGCGTCGAGAACCCATACCAAGCATTTGGTATCCAGTACGGGGAGTTCTGGCGGGGTGGGAACCACAGCGGAAGAATCGTGGGAAACCTATCACTCCGGTGCCAATGTGAGCTTGCCGCAGGAAATGATTAAATCCGGCGAAGTCTCAACTGCCTACCAACTTAATACCAGCGTAATGAAATCATTCCACCGGATGGTGGTTTCTGCATTCGGGACCTAGAATATTATGGATTCACTAAAAGCAGCAATGGCAATTTCCGGTTCCGGGCTTTCGGCTCAGACNCAGCGCATGCGTATTGTTTCAGAAAACCTGGCAAACTCGCACTCGACCGGTACAACGCCAGGCGCAGATCCTTATCAGCGTAAAACCATTACTTTCATTTCCGAGCTGGATAGGGCTTTGGGCGTTTCAACGGTGAGAATCGGGGAAATCGGGCATGATTCCAGATCGTTTAGCTCTGAATATGATCCGACCCATTTGGCTGCAGATAGCAAAGGAATGGTGAAAACCCCCAATGTGGATCCATTGCTGGAAATGGCAGACATGCGTGAGACAGTTCATGCCTATGAAGCGAATATGCAAGCAATGAAGCAGGCCAGGGAAATGATCCAAATGGCCATCGATATGATGAGGGGTTAATAGATGGACGCGATAACACAAATTAGCATGTTTAATCCAGCGTCGATCACCGGGGTTNGTGGGAGTTCTGGGTCTCCTTCCGTTACGGCTGGAGCGGCGGCTAGCGGTGCGATCGGGCAGCCGGATTTTGGGGCGATGTTGTCTGATATGGCAAATAATGCAGCAAACTCTTTGAAAAACGCAGAAGCAGCTTCCATTCAAGGCATTACCGGGGAAGCGAGCGCCCATGATGTGGCTTCGGCGGTCATGGAGGCCGAGCAGGCACTCCGTATGACGATATCTGTTCGTGACAAGATGGTGCAGGCCTATCTCGAAATCAGCCGGATGCAAATCTAGCGTAATTTTTAAATGCGCTTTGAGATGGTGTTGATTTAACAGCGCCGAATGAAGTGTCAAAAAGGAAAAAAATATGAGCCTGAAGGCACTTGCAATTGCAGCGACCGGGATGTCTGCCCAGCAGACAAATCTGGATGTTATTTCCAATAATATTGCGAATATTAATACCACNGGTTTCAAAAGNGCGCGGGCNGAGTTTACCGATTTGCTTTATGAAACCGTGAGGAACCAAGGTATTTCGCAACAAGCNGGNCTAGGCGTCGTACCTGAGGGTGCGAAANTGGGNCTTGGGGTGA
Source organism: Rhizobiaceae bacterium (assembly GCA_016764155.1). Taxonomy (GTDB): domain Bacteria; phylum Pseudomonadota; class Alphaproteobacteria; order Rhizobiales; family Rhizobiaceae. The sequence goes on along the minus strand of JAESSK010000002.1, from coordinate 5,979 downwards.
AGCTTGCTGCCATTCGTGATGTCCACCTTCAAGGTGTGCTGGCTCAAACGGGAAATCCGCTTGATGTGGCGATCAATGGTAGTGGCTGGTTTCAGGTAACNGACGGTGATGGGGANACGCTTTACACACGTTCNGGTGCATGGAATTTGAANGAGAATGGTCAGTTGGTAACTCTAAAGGGTCTATTGATTGACCCGGTTATTACGGTGCCTGTGGACGCAAAAAACCTGACCATCAGTTCGTCCGGGACGGTATCTGCATTTTTGGCNGGGGATGCCATTGCNACNGAACTGGGGCAATTNTCATTGAGCACNTTTGTCAATGANGCAGGGTTAGAACCACGTGGCGATAGCTTGTTCTCGCCAACCGATGCGTCTGGTGCCGCGGTTACCGGTGCTCCGGGCGAGGCTAATTTTGGAGAGGTATCACAGGGATATCTTGAATCTTCAAATGTCGATGCGATCAAGGAAATCACCCAGATGATTTCAGCTCAGCGCGCCTATGAGATGAATTCAAAAGTTATTCAAGCGGCAGATGAAATGTCGAGTACGGTTTCGAAAGGAATTAGATAATGGCACATTTTCGAGGGTTAAGAATTTTATTGGCAATNATGTTTGCCACCTGTTTCGGCGGGAAAGCACTATCAGCAAACTCCATAGAGGTTGCGTCTATTCCGGTACCTAAAAATGTCATATATGCGGGCCAGATGATTGATCAGCATTTGCTGAAACAACGCCGTGTCCCGGCGCGATATCTTTTGCAGGTCAGCGTTATTACCGACGCCAGTCAACTGTCGGGATTGGTTGCAAGAACCACGTTGATGCCAAACCGGCCTATTCCAACGAACTATGTTGTGGCTCCGGACATTGTCCAAACGGGCAAACCGGCGATCATGGTGTTTTCCAGTGGTGGCTTGAGTATTTCTGGTGAGGTTATTCCGATGAATTCGGCAAAGGTTGGCGGGCATGTGCGTGCCCGCAATGTTTCGTCCGGGACCATCGTGGGCGGAATTGCTCAGGCTGATGGATCGATTTTAGTGATGACCCGTTAATTGATGAGGTGAGTGGCATTATGNNTNATGGGNTAATNAAAATGAGTCTTAGAAACAGTTTTTTGTTCCTGGTGATTGCGCTTGTGGCGCTGAGCGGGAATGCGCAGGCGAATGTTCGTATTAAAGATATTGTGAGCTTGCAGGGCGTGCGAGACAATCAATTGATCGGTTATGGCCTTGTGGTCGGACTGGCCGGTAGCGGCGATAGTTTGCGTAACTCTCCCTTTACTGAAAATTCCCTAAAAGCCATGCTCGACAGGCTGGGCATTGGTCAAAGCAATGTGGGGATGCGGACCAAGAATGTGGCGGCGGTGGTCGTTACTGCGAAATTGCCGGCTTTTGCAAATCCGGGATTGAAAATTGACGTCACGGTTTCTTCTATTGGGGATGCAAGCACCTTGCGCGGAGGCACTTTGCTGTTGACGCCTTTATATGGGGCGGATGGCGAAATTTATGCAGCGAGTCAAGGCGGNCTGATTGTCAGCGGGTTTAGTGCTGGNGGTGCTGGCGCGGAAGTTACCAACAATGTGCCAACGACTGCGCGCATTCCGGGCGGGGCAAGTGTTGAAACAGCAGCTCCGGGTAATTTGAACAAGGAAAAGAAACTGGTTTTGCAACTTACCAATCCAGATTTCAATACAGTGATTTCAATCACNGANCGCATCAATAGGTATACGACGCAAAGATATGGCCGCAAACTGGCGCGGGAACGCGATCAACTGACATTGGAAATCGTCGCGCCGGCCTCGATTACCAATGCACGTTTTTTTGCAAGCATCGGCAATTTGACCGTTCGCCCCGATACGCCCGCNCGCATTATCATCGATGAACGNACGGGCACGGTGATCATCGGGTCGAATGTTAAAGTGTCGAGAGTGGCAATCACCCATGGNGGGNTGACCGTCAGCATTACNGAGCTTCCGAGANTTATTCAGCCGGAACCGTTTTCCAGGGGNGTGACCGCGGTNGAACCCAACACCCTNATTAACGTATCCGAGGATGGCACCGCCATTGGCATTGTTGAAGGGCCGGACCTGCAACAATTGGTCAAGGGGCTGAATATGATGGGGGCAAAACCAACCGGTATCATCGCAATTCTTCAAGGCATCAAATCTGCNGGGGCAATTCAGGCAGAGCTGGTGGTTCAATAAGCGATATGGGCATTAGAATGATGAAATATTTTAACATTGGGATCGCAACGTTTGCGGTTTCNNTGATGTTTGCCAATGCGTCGGCGANTGCACAGNTGCCTGAAATTAAAAGGCCGCTCCGNATCGATATTCTGGCAACAGAAAATCCGAACCTNATCGATACATTGACCACGGGAAGCGTTGAGCAACAGGGGGAGATCGACGATTTTGTTGTTGGTGCTGCGGTGATGAACAACAATGATATGTTGAGCTATTGTGTGAATATTTCGGATGCGGCGACCGAAGCNCGAAATTCCATTTTGCAAAAAATGATGGAAGAAACGGAAGTTATGATCGGCAAAAAATTGGCGATGCTGGAAGCAAAAACCGGTGTGCTGAAAGAGTGGGTCGATCGGCGNGACATGTTTATGAAAAGCGCNAGTAAATCTCTCGTNACGATATTTGANACGATGCGGCCCGATGCTGCAGCCAGTCAGATTGCTGAACTAAAGGTTGGTCTGGCGGCGGCCATCATCCTTAAATTGCAGCCGAAAACGTCCAGTGCAATCATGACCGAAATTCCACCCAAGCATGCAGCCAAAATTACCGCCATGCTTACCAGTGCTATCGATATTAGCGATACTCAGGGAAATATGAACGTGAACCNTGATGAGAAAATGGCCGCGCAATGATCAATCAAGCTAGGGTGAAGTTGCAAATGATAGCCTNTNATNCGGGGCGATTTTCNGTGTGGATTTTTGCCGGCTGTATGATGGNGATGGTTTCNGGTTGTAGCCCTTCATTTCATGATTTGGGTATTCCCCCNACATTGACGCCACCGGGNAGTTCNGTTCTGCCAAACCGTCTGCAATCCACAATGGCCCCTAAACCGATTAAAATTAGTCAGCGTTATACGATGGCGAATAACTCATTTTGGGATGANAAACGCGGCATCTATTTTCGNGATAGCCGGGCTTATGAAGTTGGAGATATTCTGACGGTTAAAATTGTGATGAATGAGAGTGCCAAATTCAAAAACAAATCCGACCGAGAAAGTACGGCGAGTGGGGGTATCTCTGCTGCCAGCGATTATTCGTTCGGCAGATCTGTTTCGCCCACACTGTCGTTGGATACTTCAGGAAACCTGACCACCAAACTGGAGCGCGGAGGCAATATTAACCGCTCGGAAACTTTGAAACTATCCGTGGCTGCGGTGGTGATCGAGGCTGCCCCTAATGGCAATTTGTTTGTTCACGGCACNCAGGAAGTTCGTGTGAACCACGAAATTCGGGTTTTGACGGTTCAAGGATTTGTACGATCGCGTGATATTTTGCCGGATAATACCATTGCCTATGATAAAATCGCCGAAGCACGAATTTCTTATGGCGGTGATAACACCCGCAAGAGAGAGAATTTGTTCTTCAACCCCCATCACAACACGTCGCGCAGAGCATCGACCAGATGGATGCGATACTGATGGAACCTGAAGAAGGCGCCGAAGAAGCCCCTGAGAAAAAGAGCCAACTGGTTCCCAGCATTATTGCAATGGTGGTTGTTACCGTTGTTGCTGCCGGTGCCGGCTTTGTTCTGGGCGGNGATATTTCTACACGTGGCCATCCCGTCGTGGAAGAAAAGGTCAATGTGGTTATTAAAAAGGCCGACATGGCTTCTGAAGANGGTGGTGGGCACGGTGAAGAGGATGGGGAAGCGGTTGTTCATTCCGGTCCGACCGTTGCGATGCTCGATCCGATNGTCTCAAGCCTTAGCGATCCAAANGGCCTTTGGTTGCGTATAGAAATTGCGGTGATCTTCGGAGAAGGTCAGCACTATGAGGGCGAGATTGATAAGGTTAGCCTGCAAAGCGATATTGTCGCCTATCTCAGAACCATCGATGCATCGTTGATTTCCGGGCCGAGTGGCTTCGTCCATTTTCATGAGGATTTGGTCGACCGGGTCAGAATGACGACGGCCGGTAGGGCTGTCGATGTCAAAATACTTTCGATGGTGGCAGAATAATTATGGCTCGCCGGGTATTCAAATTTTTGCTTTTGGTGCTGTTCTCCAGCGTTCCAGCTGTGGCCATGGCCCAGTCGATTGACCTTTCCCAATTGGTTCCAACCGGGGATGCATCCTTTAGTGGCCGGATCATTCAGGGCGTTGTCTTATTAACGCTGCTGTCGCTGGCACCTGGCATTTTGGTTACCACCACCTGCTTTACCCGATTTATTATTGCGCTGTCGTTTTTGCGCAGTGGCCTTGGCCTGCAATCGACGCCATCCAATTTGATTGTGATTTCGCTTTCTCTCTTTATGACCTATTTCGTCATGGCTCCGATTTTTGAAAAATCCTGGGAGGAAGGCATCCAGCCGTTACTGGAAAACCGGTTAACGCAGGAAGCAGCAATGCCTCTGATCTTAAATCCCATGCGGGATTTCATGCTTTCACATGTGCGCGATGAAGAGTTGCAGCTTTTTGCGCAGTTTTCAGACAATCCCGAGCAACCCGATACCAGTGATCTGAAGCTGGTTATCCCTGCCTATATGGTTTCAGAGCTGCGTCGCGGTTTTGAAATCGGGTTTTTAATTCTATTGCCATTTCTAATCATTGATTTGATTGTGGCCACGGTAACCATGTCTATGGGCATGATGATGTTACCGCCAACGGTGGTATCCCTGCCGTTCAAGGTATTGTTCTTCGTTTTAATTGACGGATGGAACATTATTGTTGGTGAACTGCTTAAATCGGTTTCATAGTTCATTAACCACGTCCCTTAGCAGTATATTCGTAATAATCCGGTAAAAACGGTCTTATCAAAGACAACGCTGTTTAGTGGTTAACTCTCACTAAATGTGACGCTGGCATGAGGCCTAATTGTCTTTACCGGTTCTGTCCGGATGTTTGTAAAATGAGTACCTAGGGACACATTATGTCGAGTATTAACACCAACGCGTCGGCAATGACCGCGCTACAATCACTACGTAATACCAATAACCAGATGAATCATACGCAGGATGCCATTGCTACCGGCCTTCGGGTTGGCTCTGCAAAGGACAATGCAGCATATTGGTCTATCGCAACAACAATGCGCTCCGATAACAAGGCCATGTCTACAGTGCAGGATGCATTGGGTCTTGGTTCTGCCAGTATGGACGTTGCAGCGACAGCTATTGAAGCTGCAATTAAAGTAACCGATGAAATTAAGGCGAAATTGGTTGCTGCTACAGAACCTGGCGTTGATAAAGCAAAGGTGCAGGCTGAGATCAGTGAACTTCAAAATCAGCTTACAACGATTTCTGATTCAGCATCATTCACCGGCGACAACTGGTTGTCAGTTAATTCAGGTGCTGGCGATTATAATGCCACCAAGTCTGTTGTATCTTCTTTCACGCGTAGTGGTTCTGCCGTTTCTATCGGTACCACGGATGTTACGCTGACTGATATTACGCTTTTTGACTCCAATGGTGCCATTGGTATTCTTGATCAGGATCGTACGGATGCTGCAAGTTCTATCTCTGGCGTTGTTTCATCGCTTGATATTTCCACGCTGACGGATTCAGCGGCGGATATTGCAACCATTGAGGCATATATCCAGATCACAGATGATGCGATCACTGATATGACTGATGGTGCTGCTATTCTTGGTGCTACTCAGAACCGTGTTGATCTGCAAAAAGACTTCATCGGTAATTTGATGGATGCGATTGACCGAGGGATTGGGCAATTGGTTGATGCGGATATGAACAAAGAGTCTGTAAAACTACAGGCGCTTCAGGTTCAACAGCAGCTTGGTATTCAGGC